>NZ_JBHUVA010000052.1:0-46433 GCF_042670805.1 Micromonospora sp. NPDC057141
CACAACGCCCCGACCGTGGCGCAGGACATCGAGGCGATGGTCTGCTGGATGGACGAGACCCGCCCCCTGACCGTCGGCGGCCGTTACGCCATCAAGCACACCACCCGCTCGGCGCGGGCGATCGTGCGGGGCCTGCACTACCGCCTCGACATCAACTCCCTACACCGCGACGAAACCGCCACCGAGCTGAAGCTCAACGAGATCGGCCGGGTGCGGCTGCGCACGACGATCCCGCTGCTGGCGGACGAATACCGGCGCAACCGCACCACGGGCGGCTTCGTGATCATCGACGAGGCCACCAACCGCACCGTCGGCGCGGGCATGATCGTCGAGGCCGCCTGACGCTCCGGCGCCCCCCTGCCTCCGGCGCCCCCTGCCTCCTGCGGCCCCCTCACCGGGATCCGCCGCACGCCCGCCCAGCGTTGTTGACAGGGGCCCCTTGCTATACAGAAAGCGTTAACAAGGGGCCCTTCCCTACAAGCGGTGGGCACCGGGGGCCGGGGTGGCCAGGTGGAAGCCGGGGGCGCGGAAGCCGCGCTCGGCGTACCGGGCCGTGACGGCGTCGGCCACCGCGTCGGCGCGGTCGGCGTCGACCAGGGCGAGGACGCAGCCGCCGAAGCCGCCGCCGGTCATCCGGGCCCCGTACGCCCCGGCGGCGAGCGCCGCCTCGACCGCCGTGTCGACCTCCGGCACGGTGATCTCGAAGTCGTCGCGCATCGACGCGTGCGAGGCGGTCAGCAGCGGCCCGATGTCGCGGACCCGGCCGGCGCGCAGCAGCGCCACGGCGTCGAGCACCCGCTGGTCCTCGGTGACGACGTGCCGGACCCGGCGGCGGGTCTCGTCGTCGTCGAGCCGGGCGAGGGCGTCGGCGAGGTCGTCGGCGGCCACGTCGCGCAGGGCGGGCACCCCGAGCAGCCCGGCGGCCTTCTCGCAGGCGGCGCGGCGGGAGGCGTACTCGCCGTCGGCGTGTCGGTGTGGGGCCCGGCTGTCGATCACCAACACGGCCAGCCCGGCGGGGGCCAGGTCGAACGGGATGTGCTCGACGGCCTCGGTGCGGCAGTCGAGGAAGAGGGCGTGGCCGGCGCGGCAGCGGATCGCCGCGGACTGGTCCATGATCCCGGTGGGCGCTCCGACGTAGGCGTTCTCGGCGCGCTGGGCGAGCCGGGGCCGAGCCTCGGCCGGCAGGTCCAGCCCGCCGAGGTCGACGAGGGCGGCCAGCACGGCGGCCTCCAGCGCGGCCGAGGAGGACAGCCCGGAGCCGAGCGGCACGTCGGAGGCGATGGCGAGCCGTGCGCCGGGCACGGGGTGGCCGGCCTCGCGCAGCGCCCACACCACCCCGGCGACGTACGCGGCCCAGCCGGTGACCCGGCCGGGCGCGGCCACCTCGTCGGCCCCGAACTCGACCTCGTCGTCGGTGAGCTCCGACCAGACCGTCCAGCGGTCGCCGTCGCGGGGGGCGGCGGCGACGACGGTACGCAGCGGCAGCGCGAACGGCAGCACGAAGCCGTCGTTGTAGTCGGTGTGCTCGCCGATCAGGTTGACCCGGCCGGGTGCCGCCCAGCGGCCGGCGGCGGGGGTGCCGTAGCGGCGACGGAAGCCGGCGGAGGCCCGGTCGGCGACCTCCCCGGCCGGCGCGGCAGAAGCGGCACCGGCCGGCGGGGGAGAGGCGGGGCCGGCGGGCACGGGGTCGGTCACGGACGCTCCAGGATGTGCGTGCGGTAGAAGGCCCAGGCGTCGCCGACCATGTCGTGCAGGGTCGGCTTCTCGGGCACCCAGCCCAGCTCGGCGCGGGCCAGGGCGGAGGAGGCGACCAGCTCGGCCGGGTCGCCCTCGCGGCGCGGGGCCACCTCGACCGGCAGCGGCCGGCCGGTGACCTCGCGGACCACGTCGACGACCTGCCGGTTGGTGAACCCGGCGCCGTTGCCGAGGTTGTAGACGCGGTGCCGGCCGGGCACGGCGGCGGTGAGGGCCAGCAGGTGGGCGCGGGCCAGGTCCTCGACGTGGATGTAGTCGCGCACGCAGGTGCCGTCGACAGTGGGGTAGTCGTCGCCGAAGAGCTGGAGCTTCTCCCGCCGGCCGGCGGCGACGTCGAGGGCGATCGGGATGAGGTGGGTCTCCGGGTCGTGCCGTTCGCCGATGGCGACGTCGCCGCGCAGGTACGCCCCGGCGACGTTGAAGTAGCGCAGGGACACGGCGGCCAGCTCGTGCCCGATCGCCTCGGAGGTGAGCGCCATGTCCACGGCCAGCTTCGTGGCCCCGTACGTGTTGGTGGGGGCCTTGACGGCGGTCTCCGGGATGGGTAGCTCGGTCGGGTTGCCGTAGACGGCGGCGGTGGAGGAGAAGACCATCCGGGGCACCCGGGCGGCCCGGACGGCGTCGATCAGGGCGAGTGAGCCGACGGTGTTGGTCTGCCAGTAGAGCTCCGGCCTGACCATGGACTCGCCGGCGGCGATGAGGGCGGCGAAGTGCAGCACCCCGTCGAAGCCCGCCTCGGAGGTGAGCACCCGGGCCGCGTCGTGGATCGGCGCGTCGACCCAGGTGGCGTCCGGGGCGAGCGCCTCGCGGTGCCCGGTGCGCAGGTCGTCGAGGACGACCACCTCGTGGCCGGCGTCGAGCAGCATCCGGGTCACCACGCTGCCGATGTAGCCGGCGCCGCCGGTGACGAGCAGTTTCACGTCGGGGTCCTCCTGCCTGGCCGCGCCTCGCCGCGGCCGTCCGCGCTCACCCTACGGCGGCCGGCTGTGGCCGCGCTCCGCGTCGCCTAGCCGCTATTCCACCACAACCTCTCACGAATGAACAGATACGCACACCGTCGCTCTGGGTGGACGGCCCTGTGCCAATCCGTTCCGGGCCCTACGATGAGTTGTCATGCGGGAAGCGGGCGGTCCCGGGCTCCGCCGGCGACCGGCGGGGCGGGCCCGACGCGAACCGGGGCCCCTGGCCTGCGCCGTCGCCCGGCTGGTGGTCCGGGCCGCCGACGGCGCGACCCGGCTGGTCACCGACCTGCTCGGGGCCAGCCCCGCCGCCGGCCGGGAACGGATCAGCGAGGCCGAGCTGCGCGACCTGGTCGCCGCCAGCACCGTCCTCGACGCCGACGAGCGGCGGATCATCGACGAGGTGCTGGTCGCCGGGGCGAGCCTGGTCCGCGAGGTGATGATGCCCCGCACCGAGGTCGTGTTCCTGTCGGTCGGGACGACCGTCGCCGAGGCGGAGCGGCTGGTGCGGGCCGAGACGCACCGCCGGTACCCGGTCGTCGACGGCACCCACGACGACGTGGTCGGCTTCGTGCACCTGCGCGACGTGCTGCTGCGCCCCGACCTCGACCCGGGCACCACCGTCGGCGAGCTGGCCCGGGAGGTCAAGCGGCTGCCCGGCAGCAAGCGGGTGCTCGCCGCGCTGACCGAGATGCGCCGCGAGGGGCACCACCTGGCGGTGGTGGTCGACGAGTACGGCGGCACCGCCGGCATCGTCACCTGCGAGGACCTGATCGAGGAGCTGGTCGGCGAGATCCACGACGAGCACGACGGCGACCCCGAGCCGGCGCCGACCGGGCTGCCCGCCGTGGTCGACGGCCGGCTCAACCTCGCCGACTTCGCCGAGCGCACCGGGGTGCGGCTGGCCGCCGGCCCGTACGAGACGGCCGGCGGGTACGTGATGGCCGCGCTGGGCCGGCTGCCGGCGGTCGGCGACGAGGTGCCGGTGCCGCCGCCGACGGCGGACGGCGGGGGCCGGGACCCGGACGACCCGCCCGGCGGATGGCTGCTGCGGGTGCTCGCGCTGGAGGGCCGCCGGGTGTCCCGGCTCGCGGTCGCCGCGGTGCGCCTGCCCGAGCCGCGACGCGAGGTCACCGGCCCGCTGGCGGCGGCGGAGAGCCGACCCGCCGGCCCGTCATGACGTACGCCGGGGGTTGCTGACAGAATTGCCGGCATGTCCGACGTACCCGCCCGCCCCCGAGTGTTCTCCGGCATCCAGCCGACGGCCGACTCGTTCCACCTCGGCAACTACCTGGGCGCGGTGCGGCACTGGGTGGCGTTGCAGGACACCCACGACGCCTTCTACTGCGTGGTCGACCTGCACGCCATCACGGCCGGGCACGACCCGAAGGTGCTGCGGCAGCGCACCCGGGTGGCCGCCGCGCAGCTCTTCGCCGTCGGCCTGGACCCGGAGCGCAGCACGCTGTTCGTCCAGTCGCAGGTGCCCGAGCACCCGCAGCTGGCCTGGGTGCTCGGCTGCCTCACCGGCTTCGGCGAGGCCAGCCGGATGACCCAGTTCAAGGACAAGTCGCAGAAGCAGGGCAGCGACCGCTCCAGCGTCGGCCTGTTCACGTACCCGATCCTCCAGGCCGCCGACATCCTGCTCTACCAGGCGCACGCCGTCCCGGTCGGCGAGGACCAGCGCCAGCACCTGGAGCTCTCCCGCGACCTGGCGCAGCGGTTCAACTCGCAGTTCGGCAAGACGTTCGTCGTCCCCGCGCCGCACATCGTCAAGGACACCGCGAAGATCACCGACCTCCAGGACCCGACGGCCAAGATGTCGAAGTCGTCGTCCTCGCCGACCGGCATCATCGACCTGCTGGAGGATCCGGCCCGCTCGGCCAAGAAGATCCGCTCGGCGGTCACCGACACCGGCCGGGAGATCGTCTTCGACGCCGGGACCAAGCCGGGCGTGTCCAACCTCCTCACCATCTACTCCGCGCTGACCGGCCGGAGCATCGACGACCTGGTGGCCGCGTACGCGGGCCGGGGCTACGGCGACCTGAAGAAGGACCTGGGCGAGGTGGTCCGGGAGTTCGTCACGCCGATCCAGGAGCGCACCCGGGCCTTCCTCGACGACCCGGCGCAGCTCGACAAGCTGCTCGCGGCCGGCGCGGAGAAGGCCCGCGCGGTCGCCTCGGTGACGCTGCGCGAGACGTACGAGCGGGTCGGGTTCCTCCCGCCGGTCCGCTTCGGCTGACAGCCCCGGCGCGACGGGTGCGGGTGGGGACGGGCAGATGTCGGTGGCCGGAGGGGTGGCGCGGAGCGTGGATCGCAGGGACGGGGCGCCGCAGGCCGGCGACACCATCCAGATCGGGATCGCGGTGGACATCCCGGAGCCGTGGGGCGGCATGCTCACCCGGCGGCGGGTCGAGGCCGGCGACCCCCTCGTGGTCCCCGCGCACGTGACGCTGCTCGGGCCCACCGAGATCCCGGCGGCGGCGCTGCCGGCGGTCGAGCGGCACCTCGCCGGGGTGGCCGCCACGCACCTGCCGTTCACCCTGCACCTGCGGGGCACCGGCACGTTCCGCCCGGTGACGCAGGTGGTGTTCGTGGCGGTGGCCGCCGGGATCAGCGAGTGCGAGCTGCTCGCCGCCGCCATCAACTCGGCCCCCGAGCTGCACCGGGAGTTACGCTTCCCCTACCACCCGCACGTCACGGTGGCGCAGGACGTCGCGCCGGAGGCGCTGGACCGGGCGTACGAGGACCTGGCCGACTTCTCGGCGATGTTCGAGGTCGACTCGTTCACCCTCTTCTCGCACAGCGGCCAGACCCGGTGGCAGCCGCGCCGGGACTTCCTGCTCGGCGTGTCCTGAGCCGGCGACGCTCTCCCGTGCGGGCGACGGATCGGCGAGGATGACGGCGTGGAGGTCTTCGGGCGGATCGAGGCCGGCATCGACCGGCGGGTGAGCGCCGCGCGCCGCCGGTCGCGGACCTTCGACCACCTGTGGCGGGCCGGCAACCTCTACGCCGAGGTGCTCGGCGGGCGGCTGGCGGCGGCGATCGCCTACTACGGCTTCTTCGCGGTCTTCGCGCTCGCCCTGGTCGCGTACTCGATCTTCGGGGCGATCCTGGAGGAGAGCGACGAGGTCAGCGACGCGGCGGCGGGCTTCCTCAAGGAGAACCTGCCCTTTCTCGATCCGGCGCAGATCGCCCAGAGCAGCAACACCGTCGGGGTGGTGGGCCTGGTCATCCTGGTCTTCACCGGGATCGGCTGGGTGGAGGCGATCCGCTCGTCGCAGCGGCTGATGTACGGGCTCAACCAGCAGCCCGGCAACCTGGTGGTGCGCCGGCTGGTCGACCTGGGCGTGCTGGTGGGGGTGTTCGTCCTGCTCGGCGTGTCGGTGGCCGCCGTGGACGCGCTGGAGTCGCTGCTGCGCTTCCTGCTGCGCAGCACCGGCTCGGTGGGGCTGACCGTGGTCAGCGCGGTGCTCAGCGTGCTGGTCAACGCGGTGCTGGCCGCCGCCCTGCTGGTCGCGGTGCCCCGGCTGCGGATGAGCCGCCGCCGGCTGCGCCCGGTGGTGTTCGCCGTCGCGGTGGGCATCACCCTGCTGAACACGGTCGGGCGGTTCTACGTGGTGCGCACCGAGCGGAACCCGGCGTACACGGTGGTGGCGGGCGCGGTCGGCCTGCTGCTCTACCTCTACCTGCTCAACCAGCTCGTCCTGTTCGGCGCGGCGCTCGCCGCCACCAGCCCGTACGGCCGGGTGGTGGACCTGGCCGAGGGGGCGGCGCCGGCCGACCTCGACGCCGACACCGGTCCGGGCACGCCCGGGGGAGCGGGATGACCAACGCGAACAGCGGGCTAATTGGGGCAAATGCCTCACGCGTGAACGTGAGGACCGGCCATGATGAGCGCGTGGGCGCACTCGTGACGTTGGACCTGCCGGACGACTCGCCGATGCTCGGCCTGCCGTGGATCATCACGTTCGGCCCGCTCGACGACGCCGACGAGTGGGAGCCGGTGGTCTGCGGCCCCTACGAGCGCCCGCACGCGCTGGCCCTCGCCGAGTCGGTGGTGGCCGAGGAGCAGCTCATGGCCGTGGTGGAGCCCCTGGTGCCCGCCCTGTCGCCCGACGAGATCCGCGGCGAGATCGCCGCCGCCCGGATCGCCGCCTCCGACGAGGCGGCCCGGATCGAGGCGTCCGACCTCTACGGCGACTTCGACGACGTCATCGACGACGAGCTGGAGGCCGCCGCCGAGCCGACCGGGCCCCGCCCCGCCCCCGCCGAGGCCGAGCTGCGCGCCGGCTTCGCCCGCATCGCCACCCTGCTCACCGAGAAGGGCCGCTGACCCCGGCCGCCGTCCCGGTCCGGCGGCCCACCCGCAGACCCGCCGCTCAGTGCGTACCGCCCAGGTTGAGCACGACCACCCCGGCGATGACGAGCGCCACGCCGACGACCTTGGCCACGCTGAGCGGCTCGCCGAGGAAGGCCGCCCCGACCGCGACGATCGCCGCCGTGCCCAGCCCGGACCACATCGCGTACGCGACGCCGACCGGGATGTCCCGCACCGCGAGCGAGAGCAGCCCGAACGCCGCCAGGTACGCCACCGCCAGCCCGAGCGTCGGCCACAGCCGGGTGAATCCCTGCGTCGACTTGAGCAGGCTCGTCCCGACCACCTCGGACGCGATCGCGAGCACCAGGAACAGATAGGCCATGCCGCGATTCTCCCCGGGCCGGTCCCGGGCGCGTCCCCGTTGGGCCGGTGACGCGCCCGGGTGCCGGGTCAGCCCTGCTCGGGCAGCGCCGGGTAGTCGGTGTAACCCGCGTGCCCCCCGCCGTACGCGGTGGTGTAGTCGGGGGTGTTGAACGGGCCGCCTTCGGCCAGCCGCCGGGGCAGGTCCGGGTTGGCGAGGAACAGCGCGCCGTACGAGATCAGGTCGGCCCCGCCGCTCTCGACCAGCTTCAGCGCCTCCGGCCCGGTCCAGGCCCCCGGGGTGTACGGGTTGAGGATCAGCGCCCCGGACCACCGCTCGCGCAGCACGGGCGTGAACTCGGTGTCCGCCCCCTCGGCCACGTGCAGGTACACCAGCCCGAGGGGGTTCAGCGCGTCGACCAGGGCCAGGTACGTCTCGCGGTGGCCGTCCTCGACGATGTCGTTGAACGGGTTGGCCGGCGAGATCCGCAGCCCGACCCGGTCGGCGCCGATCGCCTCCGCCACGGCGGTGGCCACCTCGACCACGAGCCGGATGCGCCCGGCCGTGTCGCCGCCGTATTCGTCGTCGCGGCGGTTGGCGTTGGTGGACAGGAACTGGTGCAGCAGATAGCCGTTCGCCCCGTGCAGTTCCACCCCGTCGAAGCCCGCGTCGACGGCGTTGCGGGCCGCCGCCACGAAGTCCGCGACGGTGGCCCGGACTCCCTCGGCGTCCAGCGGCTGCGGGGTCGGGAACTCCTGCGGTCCGGTCGGGGTGAAGATCGTCCCGGCCGCCGGCACGGCGGACGCGCCGACCGGGGCCAAGCCGTGGGCGGCGTTGTCCGGGTGGGCGATCCGCCCGACGTGCATGAGCTGCGCGAAGATCACGCCGCCCCGCGCGTGCACCGCGTCGGTCACCTGCCGCCAGCCGGTGACCTGATCGGCGCTGTGCAGGCCGGGGGTGTTCAGGTAGCCCTGGCCGACCGCCGAGGGCTGCACGCCCTCCGTGACGATCAGCCCGGCGCCGGCGCGCTGGGCGTAGTAGGTGGCCATCAGCTCCGTCGGGGTGGCCGCCGGCCCGTGCGCCCGGCTGCGCGTCATGGGCGCCATGACCACCCGGTTGCGGAGGGTGTGGCGGCCGACGGTGACGGCGTCGAATGCGGTGTCCATTGTTCCGGCTCCTGTCCCTGTGATTGGTGCTTCTGGATGCAGGAAGTCGCCCAGGGCCCCGGAACTTCCCGGGTGGACGGTGATCGAGGACACCTACCGACGTCCGGATGGACGTCGGCGCCCCGCGGAGCGAACTCCACGGGGCGCCGATGCCACCTCACCCCCCACCACAAGGGGCCGAACACCCCCCACCACAAGGGGCCGACTGCCCGGCCGCCCGTCGGCGCGGGGCACGACGGACGACCAGGGGTCCACAGCGGGCCGTACCCCGGCTCAGCGCCGGTCGAACCAGGCGGCGGCGTCGACCGGCAGGACGTGCCCGGCGCCCTGCCCGGTCAGGTCCGCGCTGGCCACGACCGGCTGGCCGTACCCGTCGATCAGGACCGGCGCGTCGCTGAGGTTGACCACGCAGGTCAGCTCCGCGCCGCCGCCGGTGCGGCGGAACGCCAGCACGCCGGGGCCGGTCGTCTCCAGCCAGGTCACGCCGTCGGCGTCGCGGGCGAGCGCCGGGTGGGTGCGCCGGGCCCGCAGCGCCGCGCGGTAGAGCTCCAGGGTCGAGCCGGGCGCGCCGGCCTGGGCGGCGACCGAGAGGGCGGCCCAGGTCGCGGGGGCCGGCAGCCAGCTCAGCTCGCTGCCGGCCGGCCCGAAACCGTACGGGGCCAGCTCGCCGCTCCACGGGATCGGCACCCGGCAGCCGTCCCGGCTCTCGCCGGTGCGCAGGAACGACGGGTCCTGGCGCAGCTCGTCGGGCAGGTCGAGCACCTCCGGCAGGCCCAGCTCCTCGCCCTGGTAGAGGTAGGCGCAGCCGGGCAGGGCGAGCATCAGCAGGCTGGCCGCGCGGGCCCGGCGCAGGCCGACCTCGCCGTCGCCGTAGCGGGTGACGTGCCGCTGCTTGTCGTGGTTGGACAGCACCCAGGTGGTCGGCGCGCCGACGATGGTCGCCTCGGCCAGCGCGGTGTCGATCACCTTGCGGAACGAGTCGGCCGACCAGGTGGCGTCGAGGAAGTCGAAGCTGAACGCCTGGTGCAACTCGTCGGGCCCGATGTAGCGGGCCAGCCGCTGCGGCGTCTCGGCCCACGCCTCGGCCACGGCCATCCGACCGCCGGGGTAGCTGTCCAGGATCGGCCGCCAGGCCCGGTAGATCTCGTGGACCTCGTCCTGGTCGAAGTACGGCAGCCGGCCCTTGCCGAGCAGTTCCACCTGGCGACGGCCGGTGGTCATGCTGCTGAAGCCGACGTCCGGCAGCCCCTCTGCCTTGATCATGCCGTGGGCCACGTCGATGCGGAACCCGTCGACGCCCCGGTCGAGCCAGAAGCGCAGCACGCCCTCGAACTCGGCGCGGACCTCGGGGTGCCGCCAGTTGAGGTCGGGCTGGGCCGGATCGAACAGGTGCAGATACCACTGGCCGTCGGGGACCCGGGTCCAGGCCGGCCCGCCGAAGATGCTCTCCCAGTCGTTCGGCGGCAGCTCGCCGTGTTCGCCCCGGCCCTCGGCGAACAGGTAGCGGGCCCGCTCCGGGGAGCCGGGGGCGGCGGCGAGCGCGGCGACGAACCACGGGTGCGCGCTGGAGGTGTGGTTGGGCACGATGTCGACGATGATCCGCAGGCCGAGCGCGTGCGCATCGGCGATCATGCGGTCGAAGTCGGTGAGGGCGCCGAACATGGGGTCGACGTCGCGGTAATCGGCCACGTCGTAGCCGCCGTCGACCATCGGCGAGGTGTAGAAGGGGGTCAGCCAGAGCGCGTCGACCCCGAGGTCGCGCAGGTACGGCAGCCGCTCGCGGATGCCCCGCAGGTCGCCGACGCCGTCGCCGTCGGAGTCGGCGAAGCTGCGGACGTAGACCTGGTAGACGACCGCGGAGCGCCACCAGTCGTCGTCGGAGGTCAGCGGCGTGGGGGTGCTGACGGTCATGGGTGGCGATCCCCGTTCTCTGGCGCGGGACGGCGTGGGGTGCGTGGCACGGCGGTGTGTCACCGGGTGGTCAGAGCAGAATGCCGCCCCGCAGCTGCAAGAGTCAAGCAGGACTTGCGCAAGAAATGCCGGTGGCTACCCGGGGCTCCTGGCCAAGGCGGCGGCCGGCGGCCGGCGGCCGGACGACCGCGGTGGAGCCGCGCACCACCAGCTCGGGCTGGAACAGGTATTCCGAGTGCGGGGCGGCGTGCCCGTTGATCTCGTCGACCAGGGCCCGGACGGCGGCCACCGCCATGGCGGCCACCGGCTGGCGCATGGTGGTCAGCGGCGGGTCGGTGAAGGCCATCAGCGGCGAGTCGTCGTACCCGACCACCGACAGGTCGCCGGGGACGGACAGGCCGCGCTGGCGGGCGGCCCGGATCGCGCCGAGGGCCATCAGGTCGGAGCCGCAGACCACGCCGGTCACCCCGCGCTCCAGCAGCCGCCCCGCGGCGGCCTCGCCGCCCTCCACGCCGAACAGGGTCAGCTCGGCCAGCTCGCCCAGCTCGGCCTCGGGCAGGCCCGCCAGGCGCTCCATGGCGGCCCGCCAGCCGGCCACCCGCCGCCGCACGGGGACGAACCGGTCCGGGCCGGTGATCAGCCCGATCCGCCGGTGCCCGAGGGCGACCAGGTGGGCGACGGCCAGCTCGGTCGCCTCGCGGTCGTCGCAGGAGACGAAGGGCGCGGCGATCCCGGGGACGTACCCGTTGATCATGACGACGGGCAGCGGCCGGGCGATCAGCGCGCGGTACCGGTCGTGGTTGGCGGCGGTGTCGGCGTGCAGGCCGGAGACGAAGACGATCCCGGAGACCTGGCGGTCGAGCAGCATCTCGACGTACTCGTCCTCGGTGACCCCGCCCGGGGTCTGGGTGCACAGCACCGGGGTGAACCCGCTCTGGGCCAGAGTCGACTCGATCACCTGGGCGAACGCGGGGAAGATCGGGTTGTCCAGCTCCGGCACCACCAGGCCGACCAGGCCGGCGCTGCGTTTGCGCAGCCGGGCCGGGCGCTCGTAGCCGAGGACGTCGAGGGCGGTCAGGACGGCCTGCCGGGTCTCCGGGGCCACGCCGGGGCGGTCGTTGAGCACCCGCGACACCGTGGCCTCGCTGACTTCGGCCTGTTGGGCGATGTCGGACAGTCGAGCGCGCATGGCGGCACTTTAGCTCACGGGCAAGTTCTTGCGTACCTTTCTGCAAGCCCTTCCATTGTCTGCAACCTCTTGCTAACGTCCCCGCAACATGCGAGAGCAGCGGCGCAGCACCCTCGGCGCCGGTTGGCAAGAACTTACAGAGGTTCCCACTGGCGGGCCGCCCTTCCCCCGGCGGATCGCCATGACGACAGGAGTACCGATGCGCATCCGTACCGCGGGTGTGGTCGCCGTCCTCGGCCTGGCGCTGGCCGCCTCCGGCTGCGGTGGCAGCGACGACGACAGCAGCACGCCGGCCGCGAAGGAGTCCGCCGGCGCCACCGGCGGGAAGCTGGTGATCTGGGCCGACGACAAGCGCACCGCCGCCCTGAAGCCGTTCGCCGACAAGTTCGGCCAGGAGAACGGCGTGACCGTCGAGGTCCAGGCCGTCTCCAAGGACCTGCAGACCACCTTCGTCACCGCCTCCCAGCAGGGCAGCGGCCCCGACGTCGTCGTCGGCGCGCACGACTGGATCGGCAACCTCGTCCAGAACGGCGCCATCGACCCGGTGCAGCTCGCCGCCGACCAGAAGAGCGGCTTCAACGAGACCGCCGTCAAGGCCGTCACCTTCAACGGGCAGCTCTACGGCGTGCCGTACGCCATGGAGAACCTGGCGCTGATCCGCAACACCGAGCTGGCCCCCGAGGCCCCGAAGACGATCGAGGAACTGGTCGCCTCCGGCAAGAAGCTCAAGGCCGACAAGAAGGCCAGCGAGATCCTCTGCCTCCAGTCCGGCCAGAACGGCGACGCGTACCACATCTACCCGCTGTACACCTCGGCCGGCGGCTACCTCTTCGGCACCACCGCCAACGGCGACTACGACCCGAAGGACCTGGGCGTGGGCAAGCCGGAGTCGATCGCCGCGTTCCAGAAGATCGCCAAGCTCGGCGAGAAGGGCGAGGGGGCGCTCAAGCGTTCCATCACCGGCGAGAACTCGATCGCCACCTTCACCGGCAAGAAGTGCGCCTACCTCGTCTCCGGGCCGTGGGCCATCGCCGACGCCAAGAAGGCCAACATCGCGTACGACATCTCCCCGGTCCCCGGCTTCGCCGGCGGCAAGGAAGCGCAGCCGTTCGTGGGCGTCCAGGCGTTCTACGTGGCCGCCAAGGGCAAGAACAAGGCCCTGGCCCAGGAGTTCGTGGCGAACTACACCACCAAGCCGGAACTGGCCGTGGCCCTGTACAACGCCGAGCCGCGCCCGCCGGCGCTGACCGCCGCCCTCGACCAGGTCAAGGGCAGCGATCCGGACCTGGCCAAGTTCACCGAGGCCGGCAAGAACGGCCAGGTGCTCCCCGCGATCCCGGCCATGGCCGCGATCTGGGACCCGTTCGGCAAGGCCGAGGCCGCGATCATCGGCGGCGCCGACCCGGCCAAGACGATCACCGCGGCCGGCAAGACGATCTCCGGCCAGATCAAGTAATGAGCACGAAGCTGTCCGGCCCGGGGTCCACGCGGACCCCGGGCCGGGGGCCCGTCGGCCCCGGGCTCCCGGGCACCGCCCGCACCGCGCGGCACCACGCGCCGATCACCGCGACCGGCCTCGTCGTCAAGGTGATCCTGCTCGGCCTCGTGGCCGGGATCGCGATCTGGGCGGCCTTCCCGCTCGTCGAGGCCGGGAAGTGGGTCGGGCTGACCCTGCTCGCGGCAACCACCGCCGGCCTGTTCTACCTCTACCTCACCCCCCGGCACATCCCCGCCAAGTACCTGGTCCCCGGCACGCTCTTCCTGCTCGCCTTCCAGGTCTTCCCGGTGCTCTACACCGCCAGCACCGCCTTCACGAACTTCGGCGACGGCCACCGGGGCAGCAAGGACGACGCCATCGTGGCGATCCAGAGCTCCTCGGTGCAGCAGGTCCCAGGCTCCACCGAGTACGCCCTGTCGATCGCCACCGCGGGCGACCCCGCCACCGGGGCGCTGGTCTTCCTGGTCACCGACCCGGCCACCGGCACCGTCTCCGCCGGGGACGCCGACGGGCTGCGCCGGCTCGACGCCGCCGACGTCACCGTCGCCCCGGGCGGCAAGGTGACGGCCGCCGACGGCTACACCGTGCTCAACTTCGGCCAGGCCAGCGCCCGCAGCCAGGAGATCACCGACCTGGTGGTGCCGACCGCCGGGGGCGCGCTGCGCTCCTCCGGCCTGTCCCGCGCCTACGAGGGCCGGGCGATCCGGGTGTACGACGCCGGATGCGACTGCGTCACCGACAGCGAGAGCGGCCGGACCTGGACGGCCGACGAGGCGACCGGATCGTTCGTCGCCGCCGACGGCGAGCGCCTCGCCCAGGGCTGGAAGGTCAACGTCGGGCTGGAGAACTTCACCCGGGTGCTCACCGACCCGAACATCTCCGGGCCGTTCTTCGGCACCCTGCTGTGGAACTTCGCCTTCGCGATCGGCTCCACCGGGTTCACCTTCCTGCTCGGCATGGCCATCGCGCTGGCCCTGCACTCGCCCCGGATGCGCGGCACCAACCTCTACCGGGTGCTGCTGATCCTCCCGTACGCCATGCCGTCGTTCGCGATGCTGCTGGTCTGGCGGGATATGTTCAACACCGACTTCGGCCTGATCAACAACCTGTTCGGCCTCGGCGTCGACTGGTTCGGCCAGGACTGGTCGGCGCGGGCGGCGGTGCTGCTGGTGCAGCTCTGGCTGGGCTACCCGTACATGTTCCTGGTCGCCACCGGCGCCCTCCAGGCCATCCCCAAGGAGCTGACCGAGGCCACCTCCGTCGACGGGGCGTCGCCCTGGCAGTCGTTCCGCGCGGTCACCCTGCCGCTGCTGCTCGTCGCGCTCTCCCCGCTGCTGATCGCGTCGTTCGCGTTCAACTTCAACAACATCAACGCGATCTGGCTGACCACCGAGGGCGGCCCGTTCCCGGCGGACAACCCGCGCAACGGAGCGACCGACCTGCTGATCACCTACACGTACCGGCTGGCCTTCGGCGCGCAGGGCGCGGAGTTCGGCACGGCGGCGGCGGTGTCGATCTTCATCTTCGCGATCGTGGCGACGGTGTCGGCGATCAGCTTCCGCAACACCCGCAAGCAGGAGGAGGTCTACTCGTGACCACCTACGCGCACACCCCGGCCGCCCACCGCACCGCCGCCGCCCGGCGGCGCAACCGCTGGCTGGCCCAGGTCGGCTGGCGGCACGTCGTCGGGGTGCTGGCCGTGGCGTTCAGCCTCTTCCCGATCCTGTTCGTGCTCTCGGCGGCGCTCAACCCGCTCGGCACCCTCTCCTCGACCGCGCTCGTGCCGACCGGCGGGGTGTCGGGCGAGAACTTCGCCAACCTGTTCGCCGACACGGCGTTCGGGCACTGGTTCGTCAACTCGCTGCTGATCGCCGGGCTGGCCAGCCTCGTGTCCATCTTCCTGTCCTCGCTGGCGGCGTACGCGTTCTCCCGGATGCGCTTCGCCGGCCGCCGGGTCGGGCTGCTCACCCTGCTGCTGATCCAGATGTTCCCGCAGTTCCTGGCGATCGTGGCGATCTTCCTGATCTTCACCACGGTCACCGACCTGTGGCCGGCGATCGGCTTCAACACCCCGTGGGGCCTGTTCCTGCTCTACATGGGCGGCGCGCTGGGCGTGAACACCTGGCTGATGAAGGGCTTCTTCGACACGCTGCCCCGGGAACTGGACGAGTCCGCCACGATGGACGGCGCGTCGCACGCCCAGGTCTTCTTCCGGATCATGCTGCCCCTGGTGGCGCCGATCCTGGCGGTGACCGCCCTGCTGTCGTTCATCGGCACGATCAACGAGTTCATGATCGCCAACGTGTTCCTGACCAACACCGAGTCGAAGACCCTCGCGGTCGGCATGTTCGGGCTGGTCGCCGGCGAACGCAACAACAACTTCGGGATGTTCGCGGCGGGCACCCTGCTCACCGCCATCCCCACCGTGCTGGTCTTCCAGCTCCTCCAGCGGTACATCGTCTCCGGCCTCACCGCCGGGGCGGTCAAGGGCTGAGCCTCCTCGGCTCCGAGGGAACCATGCATCTGCCACCACACCACGACGGCTCCGCCACCTACGTCCCCGAGCAGGAACCCGCCCTCGGACAGCGGGTCCCGGTCTTCGTCCGGGTCCCCGCCGGGGCCGACGTGCGCACCGTGCACGTGCGCAGCACGCCCGACGGCGAGCCGCGCTTCGCCGAGGCTGTCGTCGACCGCCGCACCGGCTCCGACGTCTGGTGGCGCGCCGACGTCGAGGTACGCAACCCGGTCAGCAACTACCGGTTCATGCTCACCGACGCGCGCGGCGACTACCGGTGGCTCACCGCTGCCGGCCTCGCCGACCACGACGTGCCCGACAACGGCGACTTCACGCTGGTCAGCCACGCCCCGCCGCCCGCCTGGGCCCGGGACGCGGTGATCTACCAGATATTCCCCGACCGGTTCGCCCGCTCCGCCGCCGCCGACGGCCGCACCGCCCCCGACTGGGCCATCCCCTGCGACTGGGACACCCCGGTGATCGGGCGTGGCCCGCAGACCCCCCGCCAGTTCTACGGCGGCGACCTCGACGGCATCGCCGAGCGGCTCGACCACCTCGACCGACTCGGCGTCAACACCGTCTACCTCACCCCGATCTTCCCGGCCCGCTCCAACCACCGCTACGACGCGGCCAGCTTCGACACCGTCGACCCGCTGCTCGGCGGGGACGCCGCGCTCGCCCGGCTCGCCGAGGCGGTGCACCGCCGGGGCTGGCGGCTGCTCGGCGACATCACCAGCAACCACACCGGCGACGCCCACCACTGGTTCACCGCCGCCGTCGCCGACGCGACCGCTCCGGAACGGGAGCTGTACTACTTCGACCCCGACCGTGGGGACTACGAGTCGTGGAACGGGGTGAAGTCGCTGCCGAAGCTCAACTGGGGCAGCGCCGAGCTGCGCCGCCGCTTCGCCACCGTCGGCGACTCACTGCTGCGCCGCTGGCTGCGCCCGCCGTACTCCCTCGACGGGTGGCGGGTCGACGTGGCGAACATGACCGGGCGGCGCGGCGCGGACGCGTACACCCACGAGGTGGCGCGGCTGCTGCGCGAGGTGGTCACGCAGACGCGCCCCGACGGGCTGCTGCTCGCCGAGCACGGCCACGACCACACCGGCGACCTGGACCGTGACGGCTGGCACGGCACGATGAACTACGTCGGCTTCACCGACCCGGTCTGGTCCTGGCTGCGCCACCGGTCCGAGCCGGTGCCGAACTTCCTCGGCACCCCCGGCGGGGTGCGGCGACGCGACGCCCACGCGATTCGCGCCACCATGGACACCTACCGGTCGCTGGTCTCCTGGCGGTCGTACGTGCACTCGTGGCAGCTGCTCGGTTCGCACGACTCGGCCCGGATCCGCACCGTGGTCGGCGACGCCGCCCGGCAGGAGGTGGCCGCCGGGCTGCTCGCCACCCTGCCGGGCACCCCGGTGATCTTCGCCGGGGACGAGCTGGGGCTGACCGGGGCGAACGGGGAGGGCTCGCGTACCCCGATGCCGTGGCACCGGCCGGGCAGCTGGGACGCGGGCACGTTCGCCGCGTACCGGAGGCTGATCGGGCTGCGCCGCGCCGAGCCGGCGCTGCGCCACGGCGGCCTGCGCTGGGTGCACGTCGACGCGGACACGCTGGTCTTCTTGCGCGAGACGCCCACCGGCGGCGTGCTGGTGCTGGCCCGGCGCTCGACCGGCACCCCGCTCCGGATCGCCGGCCTGCCGGCAGGGGAGAACGCCTACGGAGGCGCCCCGGCGCTGCGCCCGGACGCCGACGGCATGGTGACCCTCCCCGCCGACGGCCCCACCTTCCAACTCTGGCGCCTGTAGTTGAAGGAAGGGCCCCCGGGGCCTCGGCATAGTCGTGCTGGTCTCCGAGCGTGAACTGGTGGGGAGGGGCCATCGTCGCTGATCCGGGCGGGCGTGGCGTAGCCGGGGCGGCGGCGTTCGGGGTCGGGGTCGGGGTCGGCAAGGCTGGCGGTGGGGGCCGGTGCGACGGGCGGGCTTCTGTAGGGCGTCTTTCGCCGGGTGGCCTGCCTTGCTGTGGCTCCTACGGAGCTGCCCCGTTTGTGCTACCGGCGCGTGCGGGGGTGTGGGGGTGTGGGGTGGGAGCGTGGACGGGGCAGCTCCGTAGGAGCCGAAGGGCATGTCGCCTGGGGCGGAGCCGACAGCATCGGTCAGGCCGTCGCAATCGGACTCCGGCGCGAGTCAGGGCTTCGGCAAGCCGCGACCCTGACGAGCCCCTGGGAAGGGCCCGCTATTGACACTCGGCGTGAGAGAGGTTCCCTTCTCTACCGAAAGCGTTAATAGGGGCCTTCCTTCTGCCGTAGGAGGGTGTGGACGCCGGCCAGGTAGGTGGCCCGGTCCGGGGCGCCGGTGAGCAGCTTCTGCGTGAAGTAGCCGGGGACCAGGCCGAACAGGGCCGCCCCGACGGCCTCCGGGTCGGCGTCGGGGGGTAGTTCGCCGGCGTCCCGGGCGCGCGCGGCGAGCGCCGCGAAGTGCCCGCGCAGCCGGTCGTACGTGGCCCGGACGAACTCGGCGAGGGCCGGGTCGCGCTGCGCCTCGCTCCACACCTGTAGGGCCAGGGGCAGGATGCCGTCGGGGCCGGCCTGCCCGTCGACGTAGGTGAGGGCACGGTCGAGCGCCTCGACCAGCGGCAGCGGCGGGTCGGCGGCGGTGAGCCCGGCGAAGACCTGGTCCGCGCCGCCGACCACGGACTGGGCGATCGCGGTGATCAGGTCGTTCTTGCTGGGGAAGTAGCGGTAGACCGCGCCGACCGACAGCCCGGCCTCGGCGATCACGTCCTGCATGGTGGTGCGGTGGAAGCCGTCGCGCAGGAAGCAGCGGCGGGCGGCGTCGAGGATCTGCTGGCGGCGGGCGGCGAGGTGTTCGTCGGAGACGCGTGGCACGCCTCTCAGTGTAAAACGAACGCTCGTTCTTGACGCCGTGACCGCCTCGGGCGCACTCTCATCCTTAAGAGAACGAACATTCGTTTTAAGGAGTGGAGATGGCCAGACTCCGGTCGCCGCTGCTGCTCGCCCTCGGCGTCGCCGCGCTCGCGGTGGTGGCGCAGGCGCTGCTCGTACCCCTGTTCGCGGCCCCGGCGACGCACCTCGCGCCGCGCGACCTGCCGGTCGCCGTCGCGGGCCCCGCGCCGGCCGCCGTCGACCTCGCCGGCCGGCTCGCCGCCACCGGCCCCGGCGCGTTCGCGGTGACCACGTTGCCCGACGCCGCAGCGGCAGACCGGGCGCTGCGAAACCGTGAGGTGTACGCCGCCTGGGTCGTCGGCCCCGGCGGCGTCTCCCTGCACACCGCCCCCGCCGCCAGCCCCACCGTCGCCGTCCTGCTCACCGAGGCGTCCGCGCGGCTCGCCGACGGCCGGCCGGTGCCGGTGACCGAGGTCGTGCCCGCCGACCCGGACGACCCGCGGGGCGCGGGGTTCGCCGCCGGGTTCCTGCCGCTCGCGCTGAGCGGCATGCTCGCCGGGGCGCTGCTGACCCTGCTGGTCCCCGGCCGGGCGGCGCGGCTCGCCGGCCTGGTCGGGTACGCGGTGCTGGCCGGCCTCGCCGGCGTGGCGGTGCTGCACGGCTGGCTCGGGGTCCTCGGCGGAGACCCGTGGGCCGAGGCGGCCGCGATCGGCCTGTTCGCGCTGGCCGCAGGCGGGGCGGTGGCCGGCCTCGGCGCGGTGCTCGGCCGCCCCGGCATCGGGCTCGGCGCGCTGCTGGTCTTCCTGGTCGGCAACCCGCTCTCGGCGGTCGGCGTAGCCCCGGAGCTGCTGCCCCAGCCGTGGGGGACGGTCGGGCAGTGGCTGCCGGTGGGTGCGGGCGGCACGCTGCTGCGCTCGGTCGCCTTCTTCGGCGGGGCCGGCTCCGGCCGGTCGCTCGCGGTGCTCGCCGGCTACGCCCTGACCGGCCTCGCCCTGGTGGCGGCGGCCCGCCGACGTGGCGCAGCCGCACCAGGAACTCCCTGACCCGCGCCCCGGCGGGCCCCTACTACAGGATGTCGTTGATGGGGGAGGATGGCCGGATGGAACCTCTTCGCCTGGTACTCCTCTACGTCCACCTGATCGGGTTCGCGCTGCTCCTCGGCGGCGCGATCGCCCAGTACGTCGGCGGTCGGCTGCGGATCAACGCGGCCATGCTCTGGGGGTCGGTCATCGGCCTGCTGACCGGAATCGGGCTGTCCGCCCCGTTGCGCGACGGCGACGAACCGGCCCCCGCCAAACTTGTTACCAAGTTGGTGCTCGCGCTGCTGATCTTTGTCATGGTCTTCTTCTCCCATAAGCGGGAGTCGGTCAACCGCGGCCACTTCCTCGCCATCGTCGGTTTGACCCTGGTCAACGCGGCGGTGGCGGTCTTCTGGCGGTAACGTCCTGGCCAGGGGAGAGACTGCGGGAACCGGACGTTCGTGACGCCCGACCGGTCCATTACCGGCACGAGAAGTGATGTGCCCCACCCAAGGGTTACGTAGGGGTAACAGGCACTCAACAGTCGTGCACGATTGTCGGCCGGTGGGTGGGCGCGGGCGTACGCTCCCGTCCGTAACGTGGGACGCCGGCGGCGACAAAGCAGGCCGGCTCAAGGGCTGCCACCGCGCAGAGCGGTGTGCAATGGGAAGGAGACGTCTTGCGCTCTGTGCGTGGGATGCGGATCGCCTCCGCCTTCGTGGCGGGTGGGCTCGTGCTGGGCGCCGCCGCGTGTGGCGAGGCCCCCAAGGACGACACCGGCACTGGTGACGCCGGCGCCAAGAAGTACAGCGCCTGCATGGTGACCGACGTCGGCGGCATCGACGACAAGTCGTTCAACACCTCCGCCTGGAAGGGCCTGCAGGAGGCCCAGAAGGCCAACAGCAACATCGACATCAAGTACGTCGCGTCGAAGGCCGAGGCGGACTACGAGGTCAACCTGACCCAGTTCGTCAACCAGAAGTGCGACTTCATCCTGGCCGTCGGTGGCCTGATGAGCGACGCGACCTCGAAGATCGCGAAGGCGAACCCCAACCAGCAGTTCGGGATCGTCGACTCGAAGCTGCCGGAGACGAACGTCTACCCGATGCAGTTCGACACCGCGCAGGCCGCGTTCCAGGCCGGCTACCTGGCCGCCGGGATGAGCAAGACCGGCAAGGTCGGCACCTACGGCGGCCTGCCGATCCCGCCCGTGACGATCTTCATGGACGGCTTCGTCGACGGCGTGGCGTACTACAACAAGACCAAGAGCAAGAACGTCCAGGTCCTGGGCTGGGACAAGGCCACCCAGAAGGGCTCCTTCACCAACGACTTCGTCAAGCAGGACGAGGGCAAGAAGGTCTCCGACACCCTGGTCGCCCAGAACGCCGACATCATCATGCCGGTCGCCGGCGGCGCGGGCCTCGGCACCACCGCGGCGGCGCAGGCCTCCGGCGGCAAGTACTCGGTCATCTGGGTCGACGCCGACGGCTGTGAGAGCACCCCGAACTGCCCGGCGCTGCTGACCACCGTGGTCAAGAACATCGCCGACGCCGTCAAGGACGCCGTGGTCAAGGCCGCCGGCGGGGAGAAGCTCCAGGCCGAGCCGGGCTTCGTAGGCACGCTCGCCAACAACGGCGTGTCGATCGCCCCGTACCACGAGTTCGACAGCAAGGTCCCGGCGGACCTGAAGGCCGAGGTCGAGAAGATCAAGGCCGACATCGCCGCCGGCACCATCACGGTCACCTCGAAGGCCCAGCCGGCCAAGTGACCGCCCGCCACCCCGCCGCGATCCCGGCGGCGGGGCCGGCGGACCCCTGGCACGACGACCGGCCGCCTCGACGTACGCGGGCACACCACCCGCGTGGTCGGGGCGGCCGGTCCGCACCACCCGACGCCCGGGCGGACCCGGTGACCGACGGCTCGGCAGCGGCTACGCTGCACCATCGCTCGCACTCCAGGAGGTTGCGCTGAGACTCGAACTGCGCGGCATCACCAAGCGGTTCGGTGAGCTGGTCGCCAACGACCACATCGACCTGACGGTGGAGCCTGGAGAGATCCACGCCCTGCTCGGCGAGAACGGCGCCGGCAAGTCGACCCTGATGAACGTGCTCTACGGGCTCTACCAGCCCGACGAGGGCGAGATCCTGGTCGACGGCGCGCCGCTGAAGCTGAAGGGCCCGTCCGACGCGATCGCGGCCGGGATCGGCATGGTGCACCAGCACTTCATGCTGGTGCCGGTCTTCACCGTGGCCGAGAACGTCATGCTCGGCGCCGAGCAGGTCAAGGGCGGCCTCGCCGGGTTCCTCGACCGGCGGCGGGCCCGGCGCGAGGTCGCCGAGGTCTCGCAGCGCTACCACCTGCGCGTCGACCCGGACGCGGTGATCGAGGACCTGCCGGTCGGCATCCAGCAGCGGGTGGAGATCGTCAAGGCCCTCACCCGGGACGTCGACCTGCTGATCCTCGACGAGCCGACCGCCGTGCTCACCCCGCAGGAGACCGAGGAACTGCTCACGGTCATGCGGTCGCTCAAGGCCGCCGGCAAGTCGATCGTCTTCATCACCCACAAGCTCGGCGAGGTCAAGGCCATCGCCGACCGGATCACCGTGATCCGGCGCGGGAAGACCGTCGGCACCGCCTCGCCGAGCGCCAGCCGGGACGAGCTGGCCGCCCTGATGGTGGGCCGCAGCGTCCGGCTGACCGTGGACAAGCAGCCCGCCACCCCCGGCAGGCCGATCCTGGAGGTCGCCGGCCTGGTCGTCGACGACGACCGGCAGATCCGCGCGGTCGACGGGGTCGACCTGACCGTGCACGCGGGCGAGGTGCTCGGCGTGGCCGGCGTGCAGGGCAACGGGCAGACCGAGCTGATCGAGGCGATCATGGGACTGCGGCCCGTCCTCGCCGGCACGGTCACCCTCGACGGCAAGCACGTGCACGGCTGGTCGACGAAGAAGGTGCTGCGCGCCGGGGTCGGTTACGTCCCCGAGGACCGCAGCGTCGACGGCCTGGTCAAGGAGTTCAGCGTCGCCGAGAACCTGGTGCTGGACATCTACGACCGGCCGCCCTTCGGCCGGGGCCTGTCCCTGCAACCCGACGCCATCGCGTCCTCGGCGCGGGAACGGATCGAGCAGTTCGACGTCCGTACCCCCTCGGCGGACGCGCCGGTCGGCACCCTCTCCGGCGGCAACCAGCAGAAGGTGATCGTGGCGCGGGAGCTGTCCCGGCCGCTGAAGCTCTTCATCGCCGCCCAGCCGACCCGCGGCGTCGACGTCGGCTCCATCGAGTTCATCCACTCCCGGGTGATCCGGGAACGGGACGTGGGCACCGCCGTCCTGGTCGTCTCCAGCGAGCTGGACGAGGTGATCGGCCTGGCCGACCGGATCGCGGTCATGTACCGCGGCCGGGTCATCGGCATCGTCGGCCCGGACACCCCCCGCGAGGTGATCGGCCTGCTGATGGCCGGCATCACCCCCGACGCGGCGACCCCGGAAGCCGACACGGCGACCCCGGCCCCCGACGGCCCCGGTAGCGAGGACGAGGCATGAGCAACCCCAACCCGGTGTCGGGCTCGCCCGACAAGGAGCCGGCGACCGAGGCGCAGGCCGCGCAGGTGGCGGTCGGCGGCGTCGACCGCGCCGCGACGGCGACCACGCCGAAGCCGCAGCCGGAACCGGACCGGCCTTCCCTGGGCCGGCTGTTCCTGGACAACCTGTGGGCGGCCAACACGGTGACCGTCACGGTGCTCGCGGTGCTGCTGGCGATGCTCGTCGGCGCCGTGCTGATCATCGTCTCGGACCCGGACGTGCTGGCCACCTACGGCTACGTGACCGCCCGCCCGTCCGACGCGCTGAACGCCAGCTGGACGGTGGTCAGCGAGGCGTACGCGAACCTGTTCAAGGGTGCGATCTTCGACCCGGAGGCGGCCGGCTTCACCGCCGCGCTCAGCCCGATCTCGGAGACGCTCACCTACACGGCCCCGCTGGTGTTCACCGGCCTGTCGGTGGCGCTCGCCTTCCGCGGCGGCCTGTTCAACATCGGCGCGCAGGGCCAGGCCACGATCGGCGTCATCCTCGCCGCGCTGGCCGGCTTCCTGCTGCCGCTGCCCCCGGTGCTGCACCTGCTCGTCGCCGTGATCGCCGGCGCGGCCGGCGGTGCGCTGTGGGGGTTCATCCCGGGCATCCTCAAGGCGCGCACCGGCGCCCACGAGGTGATCAACACGATCATGCTCAACTACGTCGCGGTGTACTTCCTGTCCTGGATCATCATCCAGAGCGGCGTGCAGAACCCGGACCGGGCCGACGCCATCAGCCGGCCCGTCGACTCCTCCGCCCAGCTGCCCCGGCTGCTCGGCGACAACCTGCGGGTGCACGCCGGCATCCTGCTCGCCGTCCTGGCCACCTGGTTCGTCGCCTGGCTGCTCAACCGCTCCACGTTCGGCTTCGAGCTGCGCGCGGTCGGCGCCAACCCCGACGCGGCCCGCACCGCCGGCATCAGCGTCCCCCGCACGTACGTGCTGATGATGGCCATCGCCGGCCTGCTCGCCGGCCTCGGCGGCAGTCAGATGGTGCTCGGCTCCACGGCGAACGCGCTCACCCCGCTGGTGGTCGCGCAGATCGGGTTCGACGGCATCCTGGTGGCCCTGCTGGGTCGGGTGAAGCCGTGGGGCGTGCTGCTGGCCGCGCTGCTGTTCGGCGCGCTTCAGGCCGGCGGCAACCGGATGCAGGGGTACGCGGGCATCTCGCTGGAGCTGGTCACCGTGCTCCAGGCGCTGATCGTCATCTTCATCGCCGCGCCGGCCCTGGTGAAGGCGATCTTCCAGCTCCGGGCCGCCCGCGCCGCCCGGTTGCAGACGAGCCTGGCGAAGGGCTGGTAAGGCATGAAGACCCTGGCTGTCCAGGATGTCGCGGTGGCCCCGGTCGACGAGGGCTTCTGGACCCGTACCCGCAAGATCGGCGCAGTGCTGCTGGCGCTCGGGGTCGTCTCGACGGTGGTCTTCGGGGCCCTCGCCACCGACCGGCAGGCCCGCTTCACCCTCAGTGAGACCGACGGCGGCGCGGCGCTGGAGATCAACGGCACGGTCGGCGCGATCCTGTTCGGCGTCGTCGCCGCCGCGGCCGGCGTGGCCCTGCTCGCCGGGGTGCGCAAGCGCTGGCTCACCACGCTGCTCGGGGTCGGGATCGTCGCCTTCGTGCTGTCGTTCCTGTGCTGGCAGGTCTCGGCCGCCCCCGAGGGGCGCAACTTTATGCCGATGGTCAACATGGTGCGCGGCACCTTCATCCTGGCCCTGCCGCTGATCTTCGGCGCCCTCGCCGGGGTGCTCTGCGAGCGGTCCGGCGTGGTCAACGTCGCCATCGAGGGCCAGCTGCTGATGGGGGCGTTCAGCGGCGCCCTGTTCGGCAGCCTCTCCGGCAGTGTGTGGGTGGGGCTGGTCGCCGCCGCGATCGGCGGCGCGTTCATCTCGCTGCTGCTCGCCGTGTTCGCCATCCGCTACCTGGTCGACCAGGTCGTCATGGGCATCGTGCTGAACCTGCTGGCCGTCGGCGTCACCGGCTTCCTCTACGAGCGGCTGATGCAGACCGACGCGCAGAAGTACAACTTCGCCCCCCGGTTCGGTGCCTGGGAGATCCCGCTGCTCTCCGACATCCCGGTGCTCGGGCCGGCGCTGTTCCGCAGCAACCTCTTCCTCTACGTCGGCCTGCTGCTGGTGCTGGTCATCCACATCGCGTTGTTCCGGACCCGGTGGGGCCTGCGTACGCGGGCCGTCGGCGAGCACCCGACCGCCGCCGACACCCTCGGCGTGAAGGTGCTGCGGGTGCGCTACCGCAACGTGCTGCTGGCCGGGGTGGTCGCCGGGATCGGCGGGGCGTCGTACACGCTCGCGCTCTACTCGTTCACCAAGAACATGATCGGCGGCAAGGGCTTCATCGCCCTCGCCGCACTGATCTTCGGCCGGTGGAGCCCGACCGGCGCCCTGCTCGCGGCGCTCTTCTTCGGCTTCGCCGACCAGTTGGGCACGTACCTCGGCGCGATCGGCAGCAGCATCCCGAGCCAGTTCCTGGCGATGCTGCCGTACCTCGCGACCATGCTGGCCGTGGCCGGGCTCGTCGGCCGGGTCCGGGCGCCGGCCGCCGACGGCAAGCCGTACATCAAGGGCTGACGCCGACACCCCCGTCCGGCGGCACCCTTGGCGGGCCGACCGGCGTGAATTGGGCAGAATGGTGAAATGACCGAGATCGACTGGGAGCGCCTGCGGGCCGCCGCCACCGAGGTGATGAGGCACGCGTACGTGCCGTACTCGAAGTTCCCCGTCGGGGCCGCCGCCCTCGTCGACGACGGCCGGATCGTGGTCGGCTGCAACGTGGAGAACGCCGCGTACGGGGTGGTGCTCTGCGCCGAGTGCGGGGTCGTCTCCTCGCTGCACGCCACCGGCGGCGGCCGGATCGTCGCCCTGTCCTGCGTCGACGCCACCGGCGAGCCGCTGATGCCGTGCGGCCGGTGCCGGCAACTGCTCTGGGAGCAGGGCGGCCCGACCTGCCTGATCGAGGCCAAGGGCGGCCCGCTGACCATGGCCGAGCTGCTGCCGCACGCGTTCGACGTGGCCGACCTGGAGGCGGTGACCGGCGAACGGCCGGTGCCCGTGGTGCCGGACCGGCTGGCCGCCTGGCGGGGGCGGGGCACCGTCTTCGTGCACGCAGACCTGTCGGCGGGGCAGCAGGTGTGGACGGCGTACTGGGAGCGGTCGGCCGGGGACACCGAGGGCGCCGAGACCGGCGTGCTGGAGGAGGGCCCGAGCTGGGACGAGGCGGCCGAGGCGGTCGCCTGGGGGCTCGCCCGCACCCCGCGCGTCGTGGTGGTGGACGCGACCGGCACCATCTTCTGGGCCGGCGAGGGGGAGCCGCCGCAGGAGATCCCGATTCGGTGGGGTGGTTGAGAACTGATGAGTGCCTTCACGGCGGTGGACGTCATCCGCGCCAAGCGGGACGGCGGCGTGCTGGGCGACGCCCAGATCGACTGGGTCGTCGACGCGTACACGAAGGGTCTGGTCGCCGACGAGCAGATGTCGGCGTTGGCCATGGCGATCCTGCTGCGCGGGATGACCGCGCCGGAGATCGCCCGGTGGACGGCCGCGATGATCGCCAGCGGCGAGCGGCTGGACCTCTCCGCCGTCGACCGGCCGACCGTCGACAAGCACTCCACCGGCGGCGTCGGTGACAAGATCACCCTTCCGCTGACCCCGCTGGTCGCGGCCTGCGGCGGCGCGGTGCCGCAGCTGTCCGGGCGCGGGCTCGGCCACACCGGCGGCACGCTGGACAAGCTGGAGTCGATCCCGGGCTGGCGGGCCGCGCTGACCAACGACGAGTTCATCCGCCAGCTCCGCGAGGTGGGCGCGGTGATCTGCGCGGCGGGCGCCGGCCTCGCCCCGGCCGACCGCAAGCTGTACGCGCTGCGCGACGTCACCGGCACCGTGGAGGCGATCCCCCTGATCGCCAGCTCCATCATGAGCAAGAAGATCGCCGAGGGCACCGGCGCGCTGGTGCTCGACGTGAAGGTCGGCTCGGGGGCGTTCATGAAGTCCGTCGACGACGCCCGCGAGCTGGCCCGCACGATGGTCGACCTCGGCGGCGTGCACGGCGTGCGGACGGTCGCCCTGCTCACCGACATGTCCACCCCGCTCGGGCTGGCCGTCGGCAACGCCGTCGAGGTCACCGAGTCGGTCGAGGTGCTGGCCGGTGGCGGGCCCGCCGACGTGGTGGAGCTGACCCTGGCCCTGGCCCGGGAGATGCTCGCCGCGGCAGGGCTGCCCGACGCCGACCCCGGGGCGGCGCTGCGCGACGGCCGCGCGATGGACGCCTGGCGGGCGATGATCCGCGCCCAGGGCGGCGACCCGGACGCACCCATGCCCACCGCACCCGAGGTGGAGGTGGTCCGCGCCGACTCCGACGGCTTCGTGGCGTCGGTCGACGCGTACGCGATCGGGGTGGCCGCCTGGCGGCTCGGCGCGGGCCGGGCCCGCAAGGAGGACCCGGTGAGCGTCCCGTCGGGGGTGGTGCTGCACAAGCGCCCCGGCGACCCCGTACGGGCCGGCGAGCCGCTGTACGAGCTGCGCGCCGAACACGCGACCCGGATCCCGGCGGCGCTGGCCGAGGCGGCCCGGGCGGTACGGATCTCGCCGACCGCCCCGGCCCCGAAGCCTCTGGTCATCGAGCGGATCGGCTGACCCGCCCCCGCGCCCGGCCCCCGCGCCCGCGCTGCCTCCGGGTGCCGTGGTGCCGACCGCCGCGAACCGCTATTCTCCCAGGCCAGGGGGACGACCGGCGGTGAGCCGATGCGACTGACAGGGGTCTGAGCCGTGCGCGTACCCGCTCCCGACCCGCGCGAGGTCCGTGACGCCAGCCTGGACGAGCTGTCCCGGCTGGGGCTGCCGCTGCCACCGGAGCAGTTCCCGCTGGTGTGGGAGCCGGGCGACGAGATCGAGCTGCGGCCGACCGTCGAGATCGAGGCGCGCATCGCCGTGCTGCACGTGATCCTGGCCCGGTGCTTCGGCATGCCCGCGCAGGCGGCGATGAGCTGGCTGCTCAACTCCCACCTGGTCGACATGGTCACCCCGCCGGAATGGCAGTTCGTGATGGGGGGCCGGGGCGACCACCGGTCGTTCGTGCTGCACCACGACGCGCTGTTCTCGCTGGCCTGGGTGCTCGGCCTGACCAAGCAGCTCGATCCGACGCTGCCGGTCGACGAACGGCTGGTGGAGCGGCTGCCGCACATCGCGGGCGGGGAGACCTTCGCACGCTGGCGCTCCCGTATCCTGGCCGCGCCCCAGCACCCGGCCGACGCGGCGGCCCTGCTCGACCTGCACTACTGCCTCGACTGGGCGTACCTGGAGCTGGAGCGGGACGGGCGGTCGCGGCCCGGCCTGGTCGACGCCAACGCGATCGGTCAGCGCCGGTGGGCGCTGGAGTGGGCCGTGGTCCTGCGCGGGCCTTACCACGACGAACCGCCGGGCTGGGAAGAGGTCGACCTGTCCACCTGACCGGCGGGCCCTGGGTCAGCGGGGGCGGTAGACGCCGAGCCGGACCGCGAGGGTCACCCCGACCGGCTCGGGCAGGGCGGCGATCCGGGCGGCGAGGACGGCCGGGTCCGTGTGCCGGGCGCTGGGCCCCATCCCGACCAGGATGGCCACCTCCCCAGCGGTGAGTTCCAGCCGGGCCCGCAGCACGCTCTCGGCGGCCTGGTCGAAGTGGCCGGCCAGGCTCCCGGCGACCCGGTCGGCCTTGTCCGGGTCGACCTTCAGCAGGCCGAGCGCGTCGACCAGTTCGGCGAGGTGGTCCTCGGCCGGGGTGACCACGAGCAGCGCGCCGGCCGGGTGGAGCACCCGGCGGAACTCCGCGCCGTTGCGCGGGGCGAAGACGTCGAGCAGCACGGCGACGCTGCCGTCGGCCAGCGGGAGCCGCCGCCAGGTGTCGGCGAGCGCCGCCGCCGCGCGCGGGTGGGCCCGCGCCGCCCGGCGCAGCGCCGGCTTGGAGACGTCCAGGGCCAGGCCCACGGCGTCGGGCAGCGCCGCCAGCACTGCGGCGAGGTGCCGGCCCGTGCCCGCTCCGGCGTCCACCACCAGCGGGTACGCCCCGACGCCCGTCCCGCATGTGGGGCCCGCTCCCTCCGTCGGCCCGGCGGCTGGTGGGCGGGCGGCTGGTGGGCGGGCGGGCGTGTCCGGTCCGCCGGGCTCCGGGCGCGGACGACTGACTGCTTGCGTCCCCTTTGCTCTGCACCCACATACGCAGCGCTCACTGTCCGTCACCGTTGCGCCCGTGGGTGCAGAGCAAAGGGCCTGCGGGGCGGGGGTGGGGGCGCCAGCCGCCGACGCGTCGTGCAGTGCGGCGAGCGCGGCGGCGGCGAGCGCGGCGGAGACGGTGTCGTAGTGCCCGGCGGCGAGGAAGTCGGTCCGGGCGGCCACCATCTCGGCGGTGTCGCCCGCGTGCGGGGCCCGGCCGGCGAGCAGGTCGACGTACCCCTGGCGGGCCACGTCGAAGCTGTGCCGGCGCGGACAGCGCAGCGCCCGGGCGGTCCCGGTGGCGGCCTCGGTGAGCGGTTCCGCGCAGACCGGGCAGCGCAGCCGGCCGACGATGCGGGGGTCCATCACCGCGCCATCCTCCCAGCCGGTCGCGTCGGCGGCCCGTCCGGTGGCCACTAGGGTCTCAGCATGGTCGCAATCTCATACGAGGACATCGTCAAGGTTCCCAAGGCGCTGCTGCACGACCACCTCGACGGCGGCCTGCGGCCGGCGACGATCGTCGAGCTGGCCGCCGAGGTCGGCCACGAGCTGCCCACCACCGACCCGGAGGCGCTCGGCCGCTGGTTCGTCGCTGCGGCGGACTCCGGCTCGCTGGAGCGCTACCTGGAGACGTTCGCCCACACCGTGGCCGTCATGCAGACCGCGACCGCGCTGCGTCGGGTGGCCCGGGAGTGCGCCCTGGACCTGGCCGCCGACGGAGTCGTCTACGCGGAGGTGCGGTTCGCCCCCGAGCAGCACCTGGAGCGGGACCTGACCCTGGACGAGGTGGTCGAGGCGGTGGTCGCCGGGTTCGCCGAGGGCGCTGCGCTCGCCGCCGACGCCGGCCGCCCGATCCGCGTGGGCACCCTGCTCACCGCCATGCGGCACGCCGCCCGGTCGCAGGAGATCGCCGAGCTGGCCGTACGGCACCGTGACGCCGGGGTGGTGGGCTTCGACATCGCCGGGGCGGAGGCGGGCTTCCCGCCCACCCGGCACCTGGACGCCTTCGAATACCTCCAGCGGGAGAACTTCCACTTCACCATCCACGCGGGCGAGGCGTTCGGGCTGCCGTCGATCTGGCAGGCCATCCAGTGGTGCGGCGCGGACCGCCTCGGTCACGGGGTGCGGATCGTCGACGACATCACCCTCGGTGACCCGCCGGTGCTCGGCCGGCTGGCCGCGTACGTGCGGGACAAGCGGATCCCGCTGGAGCTGTGCCCGTCGTCGAACGTGCAGACCGGCGCGGCGGCGTCGATCGCCGAGCACCCGATCGGGCTGCTGCGCGACCTGCGGTTCCGGGTCACGGTGAACACCGACAACCGGCTGATGAGCGGCACCTCGATGTCGCGGGAGATGGCGCTGCTGGTGGAGGCCTTCGGCTACGGCTGGAAGGAACTCCAGTGGTTCACCATCAACGCGATGAAGAGCGCGTTCATCCCGTTCGACGAGCGGCTGGCCATCATCGACGAGGTGATCAAGCCGGCGTACGGGAAGTTGCTGGGCTGATCAGGGATGGTGCGGGTGGCCAGCGAGCAGGTCGGCCACCCGGCGCAGCACCTCGCGGGCCGGGGCCGGCCGGGCACCGAGCCCCGCCTGGCGGCGCAGCACCGCCGGCTCCGCGCGCAACAGGGCCAGCCCGCGCCGCAGCAGCACCCGGGGGGCCTTGCGCTGCTCGGCCAGGTCGCGGGTGAGTCGCCGGAGGAAGGTGGTGCCACGCGGGCGGCGCAGCGCGTACGCCCCGGCGAGCAGCCCTCGCCGCCGGCATTCCTCGACGATCTCGGCGGCGAATATCCCTTCAGCGACGAAAAGTGGCGATTCGGCCACCTCGAATGTCCGGGTGGCCACTTGCCGGTCCGCGCCGATCGCATAAACCGGCACTTCGGCCTTGCCGTCGCGCGCCAGTCGGGCAATCGTTTCCACGGCCGCCCCGGCGTCCCACGAGCGGGGTGAGTCCCAGTCCACAAGGCTGTTGTGGCGCGGCAACGTAGGGTCATCACCGTCCTTGTAGAAGTCGTCCAGGCAGAGGACGGGAAGTCCGGTTCGCTGGGCTATGTACGACTTTCCGGAGCCAGAGGGGCCGGCGAGAAGGATGACGCGGTGGGGGTGGTTCATTACTCTCAGTCACTCCGGCCAGACGGATTGCGAGCAAATTGCATCAACATCTCATCACACCTCCGGCGACGGCCAGCCTGGGCTTTCTCTTTGGAACACGGCGTGATGGAATCTCGGAGGTCCGACCCGCCGGGTCGGTCGCTGGGCGTTGCCCGGGGCAACGCGCGGACGCTGTGATCGCGAGGGCGGTGACGTGAGCAAACGACCGAAGACGGCAGGTTCCTTCCTGTCGCGACTGCGTCGGCCGGCCGGCCGGCTCCGCGACATGCCGATCTGGTCCAAGCTCGGTCTCATCATGATCGTGCCGACCATCGCCACGGTCGTCGTCGGCACCAGTGGCCTCGTCGACAACCTGGAGACGCTGAACAACGCCAACCGCTCCGGCGACCTGGCCAACCTGGTGGGCTACTCGGGCGACCTGGTCAACAGCCTGCAGGACGAGCGCACCTCCGCGGTGCTGCTGCTCGGCGCGAGCGGCGACCAGGCCAAGGCGCAGTACCAGGAGGCGTACAACCGGGTCAACAACCGGGTCGACCAGGCCAAGGCGCCGTACCTGGGGCAGCGGGCCAAGGTCGAGGACCTGCCGACCAGCCTGGAGAACCTCCTCGACGGCATCGACCAGAACCTGAAGGACCTGCCCGGCACCCGCAGCCAGGTCTTCAACGGCAAGCTGAAGATCATCGACGCCATGCAGGCGTACGAGGGTCTGATCAACGACCTGCTCTCCATCCGCGACTCCGCCACCCAGCTCGCCGGTGACAACGACCTGAGCGACCGGATGCGCGCCGCGGCTGCCGTCGCCCGGGAGAAGGAATACCTCTCGGTCCGCCGGGTCGTGGTGCACCGGGCGCTCATCCAGCGTGAGCTGACCCCCATCCTGCGCACCGACTACATCGCCAGCGGCACCGGCCAGCAGCAGGCGCTGCAGAGCTTCAAGGCGGTGGCCAGCCAGGCCGAGGCGGACCTGCACGACCAGACCGTCGCCGGTGGCGACCGGCGCGAGGCGCAGAACTACACCGGCTGGCTCGACGGCAACATCAACGGCAGCATGGCCGACGCCCCGTTCGGGCCGGACCAGTGGGACGCGGCCATGGTCGCCAACGCCAAGCTGATCCGTACGGTCGAGGCGACGCTGGACGGCGACGTGGTCAAGCAGGCCGACGCGCTTCGCTCCGACGTGCAGCGCACGGTGTTCCTCCAGACCGGCCTGCTGCTCGGCATGCTGCTGCTGGCCATCCTGTTCGCGTACCTGGTCGCCCGGTCGATGGCCCGCTCGCTGCGCGAACTGCGGCAGGGCGCGCTCAACATCGCCCAGTACGGCCTGCCCCAGGCTGTCGCCCGGCTGCGCGACCCGCAGCTGTCCAGCCAGCTCTCCCCGGTCCAGGCGGCCAACCAGATCGCCGAGCCGCTGCCGGTGCGCAGCAAGGACGAGTTCGGTCAGGTGACCGAGGCGTTCAACGCGGTCCACCTTGAGGCCGTGCGGACGGCGGCCGAGCAGGCCGCGCTGCGCGCCTCCGTCGCGACCATGTTCGTCAACCTGGCCCGCCGCTCGCAGATCCTGGTCGACCGGCTGATCGGCCATCTCGACCGGCTGGAACGCGGCGAGGAGGACCCGGACCGGCTGGCCGAGCTGTTCCAGCTCGACCACCTGGCGACCCGGATGCGCCGCAACGACGAGAACCTGCTGGTGCTCGCCGGCGCCGACTCCACCCGCGTGCAGCGCGAGCCGGCGGCGCTGATCGACGTGCTGCGGGCCGCCCAGTCCGAGGTCGAGCACTACACCCGCATCGAGTTCGGGGTGATCGACCGGGACATCGAGGTCGCCGCGCACGCGGTCAACGACCTGGTCCACCTGGTCGCCGAGCTGTTCGACAACGCGACCGCCTTCTCGCCGCCCGACTCCCAGGTGATGGTGGAGGCCCGCCGGGTCGGCGACCGTGCCAGCCTCTACGTCGAGGACCGGGGCATCGGCATCAGCGTCGAGCAGCTCCACGAGCTCAACGAGCGTCTCGCCACGCCGCCGCAGGTGGACGTGGCCGTCTCCCGGATGATGGGTCTGGTCGTGGTCGCCCGGCTGGCCTCCCGGCACGGGGTCAAGGTCGAGTTGCGCCCCGGGACCGACCGGGGCACCGTCGCCGACGTGACCCTGCCCACCACCGTACTGGTGCCCCGTGCGCTCTCCGGCCGGGTGCAGCAGCCCGGCGCGCTGCCGGCCCCGCCCGCGCAGCTCACCGGCGCGCAGTCGGGCGGGGCCACCCCGACCCTGGGTGCATTCGCGGCCTTCGGCAACGGCCCTGCGGCGCCCGCGCCCCACCAGCGGCCGGGGCACTCGGGCAATCAGGTCACCCTGGGCGGCCGGTCCTTCGACCCGGCCTCGCGCAACGGCCACGGCACGCCCGCGTCGACCGGTCCCACACGCTCGATGCCGGCCTGGTCGGACCTGACCGGTGCCGGTGGTGCCGCGGGCGGTGCCCCCGCCCCCCGCCCCTCGAACGGCCAGCAGATCGACCCGCTGCCGCAACGGCGGGCTGCCGGCGACGGCGACCCCGCCAGCAGCGGCCAGCAACCGGCCATCCCCCGGCAGCTGCCGAGCAGCCCGGAGGCCCGGGGCTGGACCCCGCCGCCGGTCTCCGCGCCGCCGGTGCCGCCGGTCTCCGCGCCCCCGATTCCGCCGGTCTCGGCACCGCCCGTCTCCGCCTTCCCGGTGTCGGGTCAGCCCGTCTCGGCCGCCCCGGTCTCCGGTCAGCCGGCCGGTACACCCGTCTCCGGTCAGCCGTACTCGGCGCAGCCGCTGCCCAGCCGGCCGGTCCCGTCGGCCCAGGCGCCAGTTGCGCCGCCGGCCTGGCCGCCGGTGGCCGCCCCGGAGCCGGCCACCCCGCCGGTGCCGGAGCGCCTCGCCGCCGCCCTGGACATGACCACGGAGCTGCCCCGGGTGCCGCGCACCGAGGTGCCGAGCGTGCCGGCCGTCCAGCCGGCCTCTGCGCCGACCGTACGGCCGACGCCCCCACAGGCGCAGAACCGACAGCAGCGGTACGCGGACGAGACGATGGAGCTGCCGATCTTCCGGGAGCTCGAGTCGGCCTGGTTCCGCACCCGCCGTTCGGGTCCGGAGGAGACGGCGGGACCCACCCAGCCCGCAGCGACCAACGGCACCGCAAGCTCGGCGAACGGCGCCGTGACCCAGCAGTTCTCCGCGGTCGACGCCACCGGCCGGGCCGTCCAGACACCAGCACCCCGGACGACAGGTAACGCACCGATGGCAGACACCCCGATGGCCGGAGGAGTGCCGCGCGACAACGGATCGCCGACCAACGGCGGCGGCCGCCCGGGTCCCGCCGATGGCTTCGCCGGCCGGCGGCCCACGTCGCAGGGTAACGCCTGGCAGACGGCTGCGGACGACGGCTGGCGGGCCGCCTCGGCGGCCACCGAGGTCCCGGTGGCGGAGACCACCCGAAAGGGCCTGCCGAAGCGGGTGCCGATGGCCCAGCTCGTGCCCGGCGGGGTGGAGAAGCCCACCACGTCGGTCCAGCGCCGAACGCCGGAGGGCGTCCGCGGTCTGCTCTCGGCATACCATCGAGGCGTGCAGCGTGGGCGCACCCAGCCCGACGGCAACCCGACCAACCCGGAGGCAGCTCCGGGTGGGCAGCAATCCTCGCAGTCTGGCTCAGGCCCGGTGGCCGGGAGCGGGCAGAAGGAGCAACAAGGATGACAACTACGCAGGATCTCGGTTGGCTGCTCGCCAACTTCGCCGACCGGGTGCCCGGTGTCGCGCACGCGGTCGCCGTCTCCGCGGACGGCCTGCTCCTCGCGTCGTCACGAGACCTTCCGCGTGACCGGGCCGACCAGCTCGCCGCGATCGCGTCCGGCCTGGTCAGCCTGACGCAGGGGGCGGCTCGCTGCTTCGAGGGCGGCGCGGTGCTGCAGACGGTGGTCGAGATGGACAACGGCTTCCTGTTCCTGATGTCCATCTCGGACGGCTCGTCCTTCGCCGTGCTCGCCGCCCGCAGCTGCGACGTCGGGCAGGTCGGATACGAGATGGCCCTTCTGGTCGACCGGGTGGGCGACGCGTTGACCCCGCAGCCGCGTACGGCTGTGGGCATGATGGGCTGACCCGCGCGCTGGCCGGTGGGTCAGGCGGGACGGCAAGGACAGAAGCGACGGGTTCCACCGGGTCCAGCCGGTGTCGGGGACGAAGGAGGTGAGCGGCGACATGGATCGTGACGAACCGACCGGAGCGTTGGTCCGTCCGTACGCCGTGACCCGCGGTCGTACCCGCCCCCGGCTGGACATCGCGTTGGAGGCGCTCGTCGAGACGACGGTGCGTGGTCGGGCCGCTGCCAGTTCCAATGGCGGCCAGGGCCGAGAGCACCAGTACATCGCCGCGCTGTGTGACGGACGCGTGCAGTCGCTTGCCGAGATCGCGGCGCGGATGCAGCTCCCGCTCGGCGTGGCTAGGGTGCTCATCGCCGACATGGCGACGGACGGCCTGGTCGCGGTCCACGAGCCGACCATTTTGGACGACTCCGACGACGCGGTGGGCACTGAACTGCTGGAGAGGGTGCTGAGTGGACTTCGCAGGCTCTGACATGTCGCACCGCCCGCCCGTCCCGAGCGGGCGCGTGACGTCGGCGAAGATCGTTATCGCCGGTGGTTTCGGCGTCGGCAAGACGACGCTGGTCGGCTCGGTCTCGGAGATCACGCCGCTGACCACCGAGGCGATCATGACCTCCGCCGGCGTGGGCGTCGACGACACCCGGCAGGTGCCGGGCAAGACGACGACCACGGTGGCGATGGACTTCGGCCGTATCTCGATCGACCGGGACCTGATCCTGTATCTGTTCGGCACCCCCGGCCAGACCCGGTTCTGGTTCATGTGGGACGAGCTGGTCCGGGGCGCCATCGGCGCTGTGGTCCTGGTCGACACCCGCCGGCTGGCCGACTGCTTCGCGGCCATCGACTTCTTCGAGCACCGACGGCTGCCGTACCTGGTGGCCATCAACTGCTTCGACGGGATGCAGTACCACGACCCGCAGGACGTTCGGGACGCGCTCGCGATCTCGCACGACGTGCCGGTGGTGGCCTGCGACGCCCGTAACCGGGAGTCGACGAAGCATGTGCTGATCTCGCTGGTCGAGTATGTGCTAACGATGCGTCGCTCGCGCGCGGTCGCGCCGGCCTGATCGACGACGCGCGCCCGACGATCGGCACTCCGCCGGGTCGTCGGGCGCGTCCGGCTGTCCGGGGCCGACCAGCGATCGGTAGCCGTCGGCGTCGTCCGTCGGGTCGGGCGGGCGGCGCCGCTGCGCGCGCATGCCGGAACGCTCCGGCGGCTGCAACGAAGGAAGAGCCGGGGCGGCGGTGCCGCCACCCCGGCAGGGCGGTCAGGAGCGGTAGCCGGCGGACCGGTACTCGTATTCCCGGTCGTCGTCGCGGTCGCCGGTGTCCCGCGTGAAGTCCCAGCCACCGGCCGCCTCACGGCCCGGTCGACCGCCGACGGCGAAGCCGCCGATCTCCTGCCCGCGACGCCAGCCCCGGAAGTAGCCGGTGGTGTTCTCGGCGAGGCTGGCCGCGTCGCGGACTATCCGCAGGGGACGTTCCTCCCGCAGGGGCGAGCCGGGAACCAGGTTGGCCTGCGGCACCCGCTTGGGCAGCCCGGCCTTGGTCTCGGCACCCACCGCCGGGCGTGCGGCCTGCTCGGCGGCCTGCCACCCGGTGTCGGCGGTGCTCGACCAGTCCAGCTCGGCCTCGTCGGCGTGCCCGACGAACCAGGCCGACTTGGCGGCGGCGAAGATCAGCAGGTCGCCGTCCCCCTCGTCGGCCATCGGCGGGGTACGCCGCTCCATCGGCGCGGACCGCGCCGGCTGGGGCGGGGCCGGCCGCTGCTCCATGGCGGGCCGGTGCTCCATCGGGACCCGCTGTCCGAGTGGGGACCGGTGCTCCATGGCGGGCCGCTCGGGGCGGTGCTCCATGGCGGGCCGCTCGGGGCGGTGCTCCGGGGCGGGACGGTCGGCGCGGGCCGCCTCGCTGCGGTCGACCAACCGCAGCGGCGGGGGCTCCAGGCGCGGGTCTGCGGCCGGGCTCGACCCCTCCCGCAGCGCCCGGTCGGCCAGCGGTGGCGGCTCGACCAGCCGCAGCATCGGCGGCTCCTGGGGCAGGTCGTCGGCGAGCCACGGCGGGGTGACCCGGCCCTCGGTCGCCGGGACCACCTCGGTCGGCGCGTCGACCTGCCGCTTCGCCCGCTCCTCGAAGGGGCGCACGACCGGGTTGTTCGGGGAGCTGTCGGCGGGGTCCTCGGGGTTGTTGACCAGCGGCCAGTTCGCCCGGGAACCGGGGGGAGCGGACTCCTGGCCGGGGCGCGGGGCCGGCACCGGGACGCTCAGGTCGGTGGCGCTGAAGCCGCCGGTGGGCGGCGGCGTGGACTCGCCCGTCGTCTTGGGACGGGGCGGGATGATGGTGCGCTGCCGCTCCGCCCGCGCGTTCTGGATCGCGGCCGTGGTCAGCGTGGGCCGGAACGGCTCACCGGCCTCGGCCGGAGGCACGGACCCGCGCTCGCGCTGGCTCGGCGCGATGGGGGTGATCCCCGGCGGCGGAGGCGGCGGCGCGGAGACCGGCCGGTTGGTCGGACCGTCCACCAGGCGGCGCGGCTCGGGTGAGGACGCGGGCGGTCCGTCCGTCAGGCGGCGCGGCTCGGGCGACGGTGCGTCAGTCAGGCGGCGCAGCTCGGGTGATGGCTGGCCGGAGACGGGCGGGGTGGCCGAGGCGGCCGGGGCGATCGGGCGCGGGGCGACCGGCGGCGGGGCGACGGGCTCCGGCGCGATCGGCGGCGGGCCGAGTGGGCGGGGCTGGGCGGGCAGGCCGCCGCCAGGGAGCGGCTCGGGACGGCTGCGCCTTCCGGCGACCGGCTCGGGTTCGGCGGTCCGCAGCCCGCGCAGGCCGGCGCCGGGAAGCTCGGCGATCGGCTCGTCCCGGCGTGCGGCAGCCCGGCGGCCCGACGCCGGAGCGGGGGTGGTGACCCGGGCATCGAGCGCACTGACCAGTGCCTCGCAGCCCGCGTCGCACGCCCGCACCGAGGCCACCGCCTGGCGGACGGTCTCCGCCACGGCGGAGGTGAGCGCCCGACTGACCGCCGCGCGGCGGGGGGTCTCGGCGATGGCGACCCGCAGCGCGGTCACCGCATCGTTGATCTTGCCCTCGTTGGCCACCCCGTCGGCCGCGAGGTGGGCGGCGATGGCGTCCGCCGCTACCGACACCTCTCGGCCCCGGGCAATCGTCCCGCCCAGCATGCCGGGCTCGGGCAGGGCGTCCAGCACGGCCAGGGCGACCGGCTCGGCTGGGTCCGGGTATGCGCGCAGGGCGGCCGGGTAGAGCTCGCGCAGCACCTCGCGCAGCGCCACGGCGGCGGAGTGCCGGCCGCTGGCGAGCGCGGCGTGCGCCGCGAGGACCTGCTTGTAGCCGGCGAGGTCCCGGGGCGCCGGGAGGGTGACGGCTGACAACGCGCCGGCCTGGAGGGCCCGGGCCAGCCCGACCGCCCGCCGCTCGACCGGCGGGGACTGCATCTCCTCCAGCGAGTCGTCGTCGGCGAACCGCTCGGCGAAGTCGTCGACCGAGTCGTCGTCCGCGATGGCCAGCGGACGCCCGGCGGCACTCAGCAGCGAGGTGACCGTGTGGTCGTCGCTGTCGGCGGCGATCGCGGCCCCGCTCGGCCCGCCCGACCGCTCCACGAGAAGCGCGACCAGCTGGGCGTAGCCGGCCGGGCCGTCGCCGATCTCGCAGACATGGAGCAGCCGACCTGCGTCGTCGACCACAGCGGACGTCAGCGTCGAACCGGCCGAGGCCGGTCGGTCGGCCGGATCCGCCGAGGCCAGACCGCAGTACACGCGCACGAGCGCCACGGCGTCGTCCTCCTCCCGGGACTGAGGTCTTTCTCTGCCAGAGACTGATGCTCCCTGGAACGGGTCAGTCGCGCCAGTCCACGACCGCAGAGATCTTGCCGACAATGGTGCGCCACCCGAGGCTCGCCGTCTGCGCGCCGATCTTCTTCAGCCGCCGTCGACCGAGGAAGCCCCCGATCCCGCCGTTGGCGGTGGCGCGCAGCGCCTCGTCCAGGTCGTCGAGGCTGGAGCCGGCGGAGAGCATGTCCAGCACCGCGGGAAGCCGCAGCCCGTACGCCACGTCCCGGGCGACCTCGCCGGCTTCGATCAGCAGGGTCGAGTCCCAGGTGTCGTGCCCGCCCCGCAGGTTCTCCACGACCAGGTCGAGCTCGTAGGTGTCCTCGTCGAGCGGGACGATGTCGGCCGGTTCCACCCGTTCGGACAGTTCATTCCAGCTGTCCAGTTGAGACATGTCATTGGGTGCGCCGGACCTGACGAAGCTGACGAGAGACTCCGGCGTCTTGAACAGCAGCAACTTGCCCCGGTGGCTGAGGAAGACCGGAACCTCCTCGTCGCCCGCCTCGTCCTCGTCCTCGGCGTCGTCGGAGTCCGGCTCCTCCGGTTCGTCGGCGTCGGTGTCGGCGGCGTCGTCGGTCGACTTGTGGGGGCGGGACTTCCCGTCCGCCTCCTTCGCCTCCTCCGCGTCGGCCTTGGCGAACTCGGCGGCCAGTTCCTCGTCGAGGATGACGACCTCGTCGTCGTCCTCGGGGTCGGCCTCGACCGCCTGCCTGCGGGCCAGGAACGGATCGTCCTGATCGCGCTCGGCGATGTCGGTCGGGGTCAGCTCCCGCGCCGGCCGGTACGCCCGCAGCGTGAAGCCGGTGCCGGCGGGCAGGGCGATCTCGACCGGGTCGATCCGCAGCTCGTCCCAGAGCGCGCGGTCGGCGTCGCGCGCCGACGGGCGCCCGGCGTCCTCCTCGACCTCTACGACCTCTTCGGCGGTGCCGTCGGTCTCGTCGAGCTCGGGCTCGTCGGCGTCGGGCCGTTGGGGCGACTGGCGGGCCACGCTGACCTCCGTGTGCTTCGGGCTGCCCACCCGGCGGCGTCTCCGGCCGCCGAGTGACTCTGGGCACATACCCTAGTGGGCGACTCCGGGCGGCCGGTGCCCGCACCCCGGTGGCGGCCTGCCGGCCTGACCTCGCTCGCTGCCCGCATCTGGACCCCGCCGTGCCCCGATCACTTTCGGTGATGATGGCGGGGGTTGTTGGCCGAGGGTGATCGCCTTACTCGGCGTAGCGATTCTCTGGCCTGCCCATGATGGCCCGCGACCCCTTTGCTCTGCACCCATCCGCGCAACACTCGGCTGGGCTGTGCATCTGCGGAATCGGGCGGGGCGGGTGGTCCAGCGCTTGGTCACTCTACGTCAAGCGTTGCATGCGGATGCAGAGCAAAGGGTTGGAGTGGGCGTGGCGGTGCCGGGCGCCCCGGTTGCGTTGCGTCACGACGACGCGCGCGGCATGCGGGCATGCGGGCGTCCCAGGGCCGGCCGGTCGGTTCGCGAGCAGCCAGGACCGGGCCGCCCGGGCGGACAGCCCGACGGACCAGGCGTACGGGCCACGCCGAGGACGAACGCGGCGGTGGGGCGGCGGGTCCGAAGGAATCCCGGAGCTGGCTCAGGGGCGGGGCGCCAGGGCCAGGTATCCGCGCTCGGCCGCCTCCTGGAGCAGCCACTGGTCCCGGTACCAGCCCGGCGCGGCCACCAGCTCGTCGTGCCGGCCGCGCTGAGCCACCCGGCCGGCGTCGAGCACCACGATCTCGTCGAGGCCCGCGAGCCCGCTGAGCCGGTGGCTGATCAGCAGCACCGAGTGCCCGGCGGGGGTCGCCGCCAGCGCCGAGGCGAGCACCGCGTCGGCGGCGACCGGGTCGAGCCCCTCGGTCGGCTCGTCGAGCACCAGCACCCCGGGCGCGGCGAGCAGCGCGCGGGCCAGCGCGAGGCGCTGCCGCTGGCCGCCGGAGAGCTGACCGCCCTCCTCGCCGACCACGGTGTCCCAGCCGGCCGGCTGGGCGTGCACCCAGTCCAGCAGGCCGGCCGCCCGGGTCGCGGCGGTCAGCTCCGCCTCGTCGGCGGTGGGTCGGCCGAGCAGCAGGTTCTCCCGGACCGTGGCGTGGAAGACGTACGCCTCGGCGAGCAGGCCGCCGACCGCCCGTGGCAGCTCCTCGACCGGGTACGCCGACAGGTCGGCCCCGTCGAGGGTGACCCGGCCCTCCTCGGGGCGCACCGTGCCGGTGAGGACGGCGGCGAGGGTGCTCTTGCCGGCGCCGCTCGGCCCGACCACGGCGATCCGGCGGCCGGCCGGCAGATCCAGGGTGAACCGGTCGAGGGCCGGGGCGGCACCGGCCCGGTACCGCACGGTGGCCTCGTCGAAGCGCACGTCGGGCGAAGCCGAGCCGACGGCGGCGCCGACGGCCACGGCCCCGGCGACCGGGGCGGCCCCGACGGCGGCGGGCGCGTCGACCCCCGGGGCGGTCAGCAGGGCGGCCACCCGGACCAGCCCGGCCCGCAGCTGGGTGCGCTGCCGGGCGGCACCGACCAGCGCGAGCGCCACCTCGACGGCAGCCAGGGAACCCACCGCCAGCACCCCGACCAGCACTCCGCCGACGCCGCCGCGCAGCGCGGCGACCACCACCGCGCCAGCGGTCGCCCCGGCGACCAGAACCCCGGCGGCGTCCACGGCGAAGCCGGTCGCGGCGAGCCGCCGTTCCAGCCGGGCCAGCCGGCTGGCCCGGTCGGCGGCGGCGTCCAGGGCGTACCCGGTGGCGCCGAACGCGGCCAGGTCGGCCGCGCCGTGGGTGAGGTCCACGGCGTCCGTGGCGAGCGCGCCGCGCAGCGGGGCCACCTGGTCGGCGGCGTGCCGGGTCAGCGCGGTGGCCGCGAGGGGCAGGGCCACCCCGGTGACGAGCAGGCCAAGGGCCAGCACCCCGGCGGCGGGGAGCGAGACGACGGCGGCCCCGGCCACGGCCAGCACGCTGACCGCAGCGGCGGCGGCCCCGGGGACGAGTACCCGCAGCAGCAGGTCCTGTACGGCCTCCACGTCGGACACGAGCCGGCTCAGCGCGTCCCCGGTGCGCTGCCGGGCGGCGTCGCGCCGGGCGGCCAGGGCGGCGAAGACCCCGGCCCGGACGTCGGTGATCATCCGCAGCACGGCGTCGTGGCCGGCGAGGCGCTCGGTGTAGCGGAACACGCCCCGGCTGATCGCCAGCGCCCGCACCGCGACGATCGCCACGGTGAGCCGGTCCAGCGGCGGCCGACCGGCGGCGCTCATCAGCAGCCAGGTGGCGGTGGCCATCAGGGCCAGCCCGGCGAACTCGGTGGCGGCGGCGAGTAGCCCCGCGCCGACCAGCCGGCCCAGGTACGGCCGGGCCAGCCGCAGCACGGCCCGCTCGGCGGCCCGGACGCCCCCACCTGCGGGCCGGGTGCTCCCGCCGGTGGTCGGGGTCGCGTCGGCCGGCAGCGGGTTGGCGACGGCGTCGTCGGTGGGGCCGGTGCTCATGGGGCCGCTTCCTCTCCGGCCGGCGCGGCAGCCACTCCCGCGCCGGGGCTGGGAGCGGCCGGGGCGGCAGCCGCCGCCGGGCCGGGTGCCGCCGGGCCGGGGGTCAGCTCGGTGACCCGGCCGCCTTCGACCCGCAGGATCCGGTCGGCGTCGGCGAGCAGCGCCGGACGGTGGGCCACCAGCAGGGCGGTCCGCCCGGCCACGAGTCGACGGGTGGCGGCCAGCACCCCGGCCTCGCTTGCGGTGTCCAGCCGCGCGGTCGGCTCGTCCAACAGGACCACCGGCGCGTCCCGCAGGAACGCCCGGGCCAGCGCGACCCGCTGCCGCTGGCCGCTGGACAGGCCGTGCCCGCGCTCGCCGAGCACGGTGTCGAGCCCGTCGGGCAGGGCGGCGACCACCTCGTCCAGCGCGGCGGCGGTGACCGCGTCGGTGAGCGCGGCGTCGGGCGTGCCGGGGGCGCCGAGCCGGATGTTGTCGGCCAGCGCGGCGGCGAAGAGGTGGGCCCGCTGCGGCACCCAGGCGACCTGTCGCCGCCAGCCGTCCCGGTCCGCGCCAGCCAGGTCGACGCCGTCCACGGTGACCCGGCCGGCCGTCGGGGCGACGAAGCCGAGCAGCAGGTTGAGCAGGGTGCTCTTGCCCGCGCCGCTCGGCCCGACGATCGCGATCCGCTCGCCGGGCCGGATCGTCAGCGTGACGTCCCGCAGCGCCACGGTGCGCTCGTACGCGACGGTCACGCCCTCGAACCGGATCTCGCCGCGCCCGTCGGGGACGGGCCGTGCCCCCTCGGCCGTGGGACCGGCGGCGGCCGTCGGGTCGGCCGCGGAGAGCGTCAGCGCCTCGTCCAGCGCGGTCAGCCCCTCCATGCTGGCGTGGAACCGACTGCCGGCAGCCCGCAGGGGAAGGTATGCCTCCGGGGTGAGCAACAGCACCAGCAGCGCGGTGGACAGGGTCAGCCCGCCGCCGAGCAGCCGGATGCCCACCGGCACCGCCACCAGCGCCACCGACAGCGTGGCGACCAGCTCCAGCACCAGCGCGGACAGGAACGCGATCCGCAGCGTCCGCATCGTCGCGGCGCGGTGCCCGTCGGCCATCCGGCGGACCGCCTCGACCTGGCCCCGGGCCCGGCCGAACGCGCGCAGCGTGGGCAGCCCGGCGACCATGTCGAGGAAGTGCCCGCCCAGCGTCGACAGCCGCCGCCACTGCCGCTCGGTGGTGGCCTGCGCCTGCCAGCCGAGCAGCGCACCGAAGACCGGGATCAGCGGCAGGGTCAGCGCGATGATGACGGCGGAGCCCCAGTCGGCGAAGGTGATCCGGGCCAGCACGGCCACCGGGACGGTGACGCTGAGCACGAGCTGCGGCAGGTAGCCGGTGAAGTAGGCGTCCAGGGCGTCCAGCCCGCGCCCGGCCAGGGTGGCGAGCTGCCCGGCCCGCTGCCCGGCGACCCAGCCCGGCCCGTGCCGGCCGACGGCGGCGAGCAAGTCGGCCCGCAGCGCCGCCTTGACCGTCGCGGCGGCCCGCGCCGCCACCGTGCCCTGCGCCCAGGCGACCACTGCCCGCACCGCCACGGCGCCCAGGAACCCGGCGAGCGCCGGCCGGGCCAGCCGCCCGTCGAGCGCGGCGGCCAGCACCGTGGCCAGCGCGGTGGCCTGCCCCACGACCAGCAGCGCCGTGAGCCCGCCGAGGACCGCGAGCACGGCGAGGTCGCGCCGGGCCGCGGGGACCCGGCGCAGCAGACGCGGGTCGAAGGGACGGCGGTTCACCGGTTCACCGGTGCCCTGCCGTCGGTCCGTCCCCGGAACACCCACCAGCACATCGCCTGGAAGCCTAGTAGGGCCGGCAGGAGCGGCAGCACCAGGCAACCCGGCAGCGCCAGGAGCGGCCCGCCGGCCGCCACGTCGGCCATGTCTCAGGGATCCGCAGGCCGGTCAGCTCAGGAACAGGGAGACCGGCAGCGCGACGAGGGTGGCCGCCACCGCCAGCGCGGCGGCCCCGAGCAGCCGGGGCGGCCGGTCGGCGACCAGCAGTCGCTGGACCCGTACGTCCAGGTCCCGGTCGCCGAGGCCGAGGGTGCCGGCCGGGGCGATCCGGTCGCCGGCCGCCGCGAACCGGCGCAGCGCCCCCGCCAGGGGAGCCTCGGCGTGCAGCTCGCGGGCCTTGTCGTCGGCGCGCATCTCGACCAGCAGGGCGACCCGCTCGTGCGCGTCGCGCACCCAACGGAACCAGGGCAGCGCCCGGCACAGCGCGGTGAACGGCAGCAGTACCAGGTCGTGGCGCTCCTGCGCGTGCGCCCGCTCGTGGGTCAGCACCGCCGCCAACTCGGCCCGGTCGAGCATGCTGAGGGCCCCGGCGCTGACCACCACCCGGGGCTTCACGCCCGGCAGGCAGTATGCTGCCGCGCCCGGATGGTCCAGCACCAGCGCCCCCGGCACCTCCGGATCCCGCCGGGCCACCAGGGCGAGCAGGTCCCGGTGCCGCCGCTGGGCCCGGACGGTCGCGTGCACGCTGCGCACCGTCGTGGCGAGCAGCACCGCCCCGATGCCGAACCCGACCCCGACGAGGCCGAGGTGGACGGCGCCGAGCCCGGCCGGCAGGGTGCCGTGGGCCAGGTCGGCGGCCAGGGCGAGCAGCGCGCTCCCGGTCGGCCGGTCGTACGGGGCCACGCCGAGCGCCATCGGCAGGCCCATCGCGGAGAGCCCGAGCGCCAGCCCGACCGCCTGCCAGCAGACGATCGCGACCCGGGGGGCCCGCCACGTCCAGGTCGACGCGGCCAGGACCTGGGCGGTCAGGTAGCAGGCCAGGACCGTCGCGGCGAAGTGCACGGCGTACGCCATGACGCCGGCCCTACCGGTCCGTCGCCTCGTCGGCGAGGGCCGGCTGCCCGGCCCGGTCGGCACGCGGCCCCTCGACCCGGTCGGTCAGCGGGCCCGCCCCGGTGCGCTCGGTCAGCGGGGCGCCCGCCTCGGCCCCTAGGGCGGCGCGCAGCACCTCGGCCTCGGTGCCGGTCACCGACCGGGCGAAGCGCACCAGCGCGGCGTCCCGGCTGCCGCCGAGGTCCAGCGCGTCGAGCATGAGCTGGGCGATGTGCGCCTCGCGGCTGGCCGCGGCCTGGTAGCGCCAGGCCCGCCCCTCCCGCTGGCGGCGCACCATGCCCTTGCCGGCGAGCCGGTCCAGCACGGTCATCACCGTCGTGTACGCCAGCTCGCGGCCATCGAGGGCCTCGGCGACCTCGCGCACGGTCACCCCGTCCGACGTGCCCGGGACGGTGTCCCACAGCACGTCCATCACCGCCCGCTCAAGATCACCCAACCGAGTCACGGAGCAATCCTACCCCCCGTAGTAGACCCCTCCCAGCGGCGGGACACGTGAGCTGACCCCTCACGCGGACCTCAACCGGAACAGGTTTTCGGGGGGGAGCCCGCCCACGCAGGGATCAAGCCTGACTGTGAGGCTAGCCGTGTCGGCCCGGAAGGTGATGGGCTGATGCCTGGTGGCAGTAGATGTGACTCTAACCCTGACTGGCTTTGTGCCTTT
>NZ_JBHUVA010000053.1:0-45401 GCF_042670805.1 Micromonospora sp. NPDC057141
ATCTGTTTACCCGGGGTCCGGCGCCGGGACCCCGCCGCTCAGCCGTCCGCGACCGCCCGGTCCGCCCCGGAGGGCTTCTCCGGCGCCCGGCGCAGCGCCCGGACGGCGGGCACCGGCCTGCTCGCGGGCCTGCTGCGCGTCGGCGCGGGCGGCGTCGGCGCCCAGCGCGGCGCTGCGGGCGTCGGCGTGGGCCTGTTGTGCCTGCGCGTCGGCCTGCTCGGCGCGGCGGCGGGCCTGCGCCGCCGCCTCGGCGTCGCGGCGGGCGGTATCGCGGGCGGCGTCGCGTTCGGCGGTCAGGTCGGCGGCGCGTTGCCGCTCGGCGTCGCGCTCGCCGCGCACCGTGCGCAGCTCGTAGCGGGCGGCGTCGCGGTCCCGTTCGGCCTGCACCCGCAGTGCCTGCGCCGCGCCGGTGTCGCGGCGCGCGGTGTCGCGGGCCGCCTCGGCGGCGTCGGCCCGCTGCCGGTCCGCGGCCGCGTCGGCCTGCACCGCGTCGGCGCGGGCGGTGGCGGTGTCGCGTTCGGCGGCGGCGGTGCGGGCCTGCTGGCCGGCGCGGGCGGCGGCCGCCGCCGCGTCCTGGGCGTCGCGGCGGGCCTCGTCGCGTTCGGTGTGGGCCTGGGCGAGTTCGGCGGCGGTCTCCGCGCGCAGCTGCGCCAGCTGCCGTTGCACCCCGGCCGGGGACAGTTCGGCGTGCAGCGCCTCGGTGAGGGTCTGCACGATCTGGTCGAGCCGGTCCACCGCCTCCCAGGTGCGGGCCACCTGCCCGGGCAGGCCGGGGGCGTTGCGGTGACGCATCCGGCTGTTGCGGGAGGCCCGCTGGCAGGCGCCGTCGTTGTCCCGGCAGTAGCGAAACGGCCGGCCCGCGCCGGCCCGCTGGGGCACGTCGCGTCCGCAGTGGGTGCAGGGGCGGGTCTCGGTGGTGGGGGAGGGCTGGTCGTCCATCGAGGCGGAAGTCTAGCGGCGGGCGTCAGTCCCGCCCGGTGGCCGCCCGCGGCGGGCGTCAACAAGGGGCCCGGCTCCACCGGAAGCGTCAACAGGGTGCCCCTGCTTACACCCGTCAGCCGGCGGCGCGGGCCGCGCCGTCGAGGGTGTAGCGGCGTTGCAGCCCCACTGCGGCGAGCATCAGCGCCGCCGGCAGCAACCCGAAGCCGTAGCGGATCGCGGCCCCGGCCGCGTCCGGCTGGTCGACCATCTGGCCGCCGGTGGAGGCGACGAACCCGCCGGCGGTCAGGCACAACGCGTACGCGTAGGGGCCCAGCGCCGCGCCGGTGGCCTCGGTGGCCGTCCACACCCCGGTGTAGGTGCCCGCGCCGGTGGTGCCGGCGGCCCGGATGACGTCGGGCATCATCGCGAACGGCAGCAGCTGCATGCCGGCGAACGCGACCCCGAGCACCGTCACCGCCGTGAGCAGCACCGGCAGGCCGGCGGGTCGACCCACGGCGAGGACCAGCGACCCGGCCGCGAACGCGCCCTGCGCGACCAGCAGGGCCCGCTGCTTGCCGACGCGGCGGGCCACGGCCAGCCAGCCCGGGGTGACCAGCAGCGCCGGCGCGACGAACGCGGCGACCAGCACCGTGGTCAGCGCCGGACGGCCCAGCTCGTACTCGGCGTAGTACGGCACGCCGGCCAGCACCAGGTGCGTCGTCGTCGACATCGCCAGGTAGGCGGCGGCCAGCCAGCGGAACTGCCCGTCGCGCAGCGCCGCCGCGAGGGCGGGCCAGCCGCCCGGTGCGTGGCGCTGCGCGGTGGTGCCGGCGGCCCGGCGCAGCCGGCCGATGCCGGCGACACCGACCAGCATGGTGGCGAGGGCGCCGGCGCCCAGCAGCAGTCCCATCCGCTGGTAGCCGCTGCGGGTGGCGTCGCCGCTGCCGGTCAGCAGCGGCGCGAGCAGCCCGCAGACCAGGATCCCGGTGGTGAGCACCACCATCCGGAACGCCATCAGCCGGGTCCGCTCGTGGTAGCCGATCCGCAGGTCCGCCGAGGTGGCCAGGTAGGGCACCTGGTAGGCGGCGAACAGCAGGTTCCCGGCGACGAAGAACACGGCCACCCACGCCGCCGCGGACGCGCCGGTGAGGCCGCCGGGCACCGCGAACAGCGCGGCGAACGCCGCCGGCAGCGCGCAGCCGGTCAGCAGCAGCCGCCGCCGGTCGCCGCGGCGGGCCGACTCGGCGTCGCTGCGGTGGCCGACCCACGGGTGGGCCAGCACGTCGGCGACCTTCGGTGCCAGCAGCGCCAGGCCGGCCAGCCACGGCGTCACGGCGAGCACGTCGGTGAGGAAGTACAGCAGCAGCAGCCCGGGTACGGTTACCCAGACACCCATGCCGAGGGAACCGGCGGCGAAGCCGAGCAGCGGGCCGCGCGGCAGGTCTGTCTGCGGGTCGGGGGCGGGCGGGTCGGGCCGGGTCATGGTCGGTGTCCTTCCGGCGGCACGCCGCCCCCAAATCCAACGGTTGCTGGATTGTAGGGGGACAATGGCGGCCATGACCATGCCCCGACGGCGCCCCGGCCGACCCCGGCGTTCCGAGAGCCGCGACACCCGCGAGGTGGTGCTGACCGCCGCCACCGCGCTGTTCGCGGCCCGAGGCTTCGACGCCGTCGGGCTGCGGCAGGTCGCCGCCGCCGCCGGCGTCGACGTCGCCACGGTCTCCCACCACACGGGTACGAAGGCGCAGCTCTACGACGCCTGCTTCGCCCGGGTGTTCGTCGCCGAACGCGGCGTCCTGCAAGCCGCGACGCGGGCGGCCCACGACGCCCTCGCCACCGGGCCCGCCGCGGCCCGGGGGGCGCTGCACGACCTGGTCGACGTGTTCGTCGACTTCCTGCAGCAGCATCCGCAGACCACCGCCCTGTGGCTACGCCGCTGGCTGGAGCCGCACCGGCACGCCGACCTCGACGAGCGCTACTCCGCGCCGCTGTACGAGCTGGTGGAGCAGCTGCTGCGGGCTGCCGCGGCGGCCGGCGCGCTGGTCGAGCCCACCCCGCACCTCACGGTACGCAGCCTGGTCTGGGCCGTGCACGCGCACGTGGTGGCGCTGGCCGCCGACGCGGCGTCGGCGCAGCGGGAACGCCAGGAGTTCCGCGCTTTCGTGCACCGCTTCCTCGACAGCCTGTACTGGCCCGGCGAGCAGCCGACCACGCCCTAGCCGGGCGGCCAGTTCGCCGTCGGGGTGGGCGTCGAGCCAGCGGTGCGCCGACAACCGCTGCGCGGCGACGTAACGGTCCCAGCACTGACAAAACTGCGTGGCAGATCCACTTCTCGAGTTCCTCACGCCGGGAGCGGACGCGGCTGCACTCGGCATCGAGCGGCTGACCACGAACCGCTCCGGTGGTGGCTAGGCGTCGTGTTCGTCCGCTGGTGCGTGTGGGCGCGGCAGCGGGCCTCGGGTGAGGACGAAGAAGAACAGGACGGTCATGACGGCGACGCCCGCCCACATGGCCTGCTGCCATCCGTCGACGAACGATTGCTGAGCGGCATGGACCAGTTCCTGTCCGTGGGGTCCGGCACCGTTGGCGGCATCGAGGGCGTTGGCGACGCCTTCGCGTGCGGCGTCGGCGGGGCCTTGGGGAACACCGTCGAGCAGGGAGCCGATCGCGTTGCGGTAGCCGGCGGACAGGAGCGCGCCGAGCAGGGCGACGCCGAGCGCGGTGCCGAACTCCCGGGTGACGTCGTTGAGTGCGGAGGCAACGCCCTGACGCTCCCGTGGCAGGGAACCGGTGATGGCCTCGGTCGAGGGCGTCATCGACAGTCCCATGCCGATCCCCATGGCGAGCATGCCGGGAAGAACGGACAGGTAGCCGCCGTCGATGGAGACGAGGGTGGACATGAGGGCCAGGCCGGCGCCGGCCAGGAGGACCCCGGTCGCCATGGTGGACCGGCTGCCGACGCGCGCGGCCAGCCTGGGTGCCAGGCCAGAGGCCATCATCATGAGCACGGCCATGGGCATGAGCGCCAGGGTGGACCGCAGACCCGACCAGCCGAGCACGGCCTGGAAGAAGGGGAACAGGACCACGAAGATGCCGGCCTGGACGCCGAAGAGCACCAGCAGCGTCGTCGAGCCACCCGCCAGAGAGCGCTCGCCGAAGAGGCGCACGTCCAGTAGCGCGGCGTCACCGACGCGCAGTTCCCAGGCCACGAAACCCACAGCGGCGACGACACCGACGACGAGGCTGAGCAGGGTGGCGGGGGCGGTCCATCCCCGCTCGGGCCCCTCCTGCAGGACGAAGATGAGGCCGACCACCGCGACGCCGGAGGTGAGCGCGCCGACGGTGTCGAAGGGATGCCCGGACCTCTCGCGGGAGTTGGGGACGGACCGCAGCGCCAGGACGAGGGCCACGACGACGAGTGCCACGGGCAGGGCGAACAGCCACCGCCAGGTCGCTACGTCGACCAGGGCGGCGGAGAGGAACATGCCCAGGATGCCGCCGCCTCCGGCGACGCCGGTCCACACGCCGATCGCCCGTCCGCGCTCCTCCTTCGGGAAGGTGGAGGTGATGACGGCGAGCGTGATGGGCATGATCATTGCCGCGCCCACACCGCCGAACAGGCGTGCGGCGAGCATGACCTCCGTCGACGGGGCGAAACCACCGGCTGCGCTGGCGGTGCCGAAGACGGTCAGGCCGGTGACGAGCATGGGCTTGCGGCCCCAGCGGTCGCCGAGCGCGCCGAGCGGCAGCAGCAGCGCGGCCAGGCTGAGGGTGTAGATATTGATGATCCACAGGATCGTGCTCTGCGAGGCGCCGAAGTCGACCGCGAGGTCTGGTTGGGCGACGTTGAGCCCGGACACCGAGGCGATGACGGCCATCAACGCGATACACACGGTCACCAGGATCGTGCGACGCTGGCGCGCGTCCGGCACGCCCTCGCTGGTGGCGCTGGGCGGGTCGGACACGCTCACCGGTGGAAGCTGGTTCGTGCTCATGGGGTTCCTCTCGCAGGGCATGCAGAGTTCGGCGTCAGGGCAGCGGCCCGGTCGGCATCCGGGTGGACACCGCCTCGGTCGCCAACGCGGCAGCGGTTCAGACCGGGCGACGCGTTTCCTTCGCGCGGGCCCCGGTCGGTGCGGGGACCGCGGCACGACGATAGGCATGGTTTGCGGCAACGGCATAGGATGTTGCTTATGACGCAAGGCAATGGCGAGCTGGACAGCCTGGTACGCAAGCGGATCCGCGCTCTGCGAGTGGCGCAGGGCTGGTCCCTGGAGGAGTTGGCCGCCCGGGCCAGGGTCAGCCAGTCCACGCTCAGCCGTATCGAGAACGGCCAGCGCCGCCTGGCCCTCGACCAGCTCGTCACCCTCGCCCGGGCCCTGGACACCTCCCTGGACCAGCTCGTCGAGACCGCGGCCGACAGCATCGTCACCAGCCCGATGATCGACAGAGCGCATGGGCTCATGCGTTGGCCCATCAAGGCCGAACCCGGCATGAGCGTCGTGCGCCAGCGCATGACGAACCCGCCGCCCGACAGCCCCTCAGGCATGCGCGCCCATCCGGGCCGCGAATGGCTCGTCGTCCTGTCCGGCACCGCGGTCCTGCTGCTGGGCAACCGGCGCGTTCGGGTGGAGACGAACCAGGCCGCGGAGTTCCCCACGATGCTGCCGCACGCGATCGGCGCCGAGGGTGGGCCCTGCGAGATCCTGGGCATCTTCGATCGCGACGCCCGACGCGGCCACCAGCGCGGTGAGGACAGCTGAAGCCGCGGTCGACCCTCCCGGTGACGCACCGGGTGCCCGGGTCGGTCACGGCGAAGGGCGATGGCGTGGGCCGCTCTGTCGGCTGTCCGGAGTCGGCCGTTTGCGCGTGCGGCACGTCATCCGGCCATCGTCTTGCGCACCCCGGGAACCGTGGTGCCGCGACGGCAAGATCCTCCTAGCGTGGCTGTCATGACCCACGCTTCCCCCCACCCGGCACGCGACGGCGCGCACCCCGTTTCCCAGCACCACACCCTGGACTCCGACGGCCAGGCGGAGATCCTCGAGCTGGACGCGGAAGTGCTCGCCAAGCACACCGCGTCCATCACCGCGTGGCTGCCCGTCGAACGGGAGCCGCGCCACATCGTGGACCTGGGCTGCGGGACGGGCGCCGGCACCTTCGCCCTGCTCACGCGCTTTCCCGAAGCACAGGTGACCGCCGTGGACGCATCGGCCGGCCACCTGCACCGCCTGCGGGAGAGGGCCGAGGCGCTCGGCGTGGCCGACCGGGTACGCACGGAGGTGGCCGATCTCGACGCGACCTGGCCCGGTCTCGACCAGCCTGAGCTGGTGTGGGCGTCAGCCTCGATGCACCACCTGGTCGACCCCGACCGTACCCTGCGCAAGGTCCACGACCTGCTCGCGACCGGCGGTCTGTTCGCCGTCGTCGAGCTGGCCGGCTTCCCGCGCTTCCTGCCCGCCAACGCCCCGGCGGAACGCCCCGGCCTGGAGGAGCGCTGTCACGCCGCCCTCACGCACCACCACGCCGAGCACGTGCCGCACCGCGGTGCCGACTGGGGCCCCAAGCTCACCGCTGCCGGGTTCACCGTCGAGGGCGAGCGCACGATCACCGTGAACGTCCACGGCTCCGACGACGAGGCGGTCGGTCGGTACGCGCTCAGCAGCCTGCGGCGCCTGCGTGCCAGCGCCGCCCACGCCCTCACCGCTGAGGACCTTGCCGCTCTCGACCAGCTGCTCCACATCGACAGCCCCCGCAGCATCCTGCGCCGCAGCGATCTCGCGGTGCGCACCGAACGCACCGTATGGGCCGCACGCCGCGCCTGACCGGCCCGAGGCGGCGGTCAGCGACGGGCGTTGCGCGCCAGCCACGCGAAGACGGCGACCGGCCGCCCGGGTGCGTAGGTCCGGCCCGCGCCGGCCACCTTGACGGCGGACCGCGAACCCCGCATTATCCATCAGACGTTGGATTTATGGTGGGGGAGGACACGACATGGGGCAACCCCCGCGGGTCGCGGTGATCGGCGCCGGCGCCGCCGGCCTGGCCACCCTCAAGGCCCTCGCTGACGCCGGCGTCGCGGCCGTGGCCTTCGAGGCCGCCGACACCGTCGGCGGCCTGTGGGTGTACGGGGCGCCCGGCTCGCCCGCCTACCGCACCCTGCACCTGAACACCAGCCGGACCCGCACCCAGTTCGCCGACCACCCCATGCCCGCCTGCTGGCCCGACTACCCCGACCACACCCGCGTCGCCGGCTATCTGCGCGACTACGCCCACCGCTTCGGGCTGTTCGACGCCGTCCGGCTGCGGCACACCGTCGTCGGGGTCACCCGCGACCCCGACGACCGCTGGACGATACGCGTCACCGGCCCCGACGGCGCGAGCGAGGTCACCGCCGAGGCCGTCGTCGTGGCCAACGGGCACAACCGGGTCCCCCGACTGCCCGACCCCGGCCCGCCGGGCGACTGCACCGCCGAGCAGATCCACAGCCACGCCTACCGTGGCCCCGACCAACTCACCGGCAGACGGGTCCTCGTCGTCGGCGGCGGCAACTCCGCCATGGACATCGCCGTGGACGCCTCCCACACCGCCCGACGTACCCTGCTGTCGCTGCGCCGCGGCGTGTGGGTGGTGCCCAAGCACCTGCTCGGCCGCCCGTCGGACACCCTCAACGGGGCGCTCGCGCGGCGGCTGCCCTGGCGGCTGCGCCAGCGGATCAGCCAGGCCATGCTCACCGCCACCGTCGGCCCGCCCACCCGCTACGGGCTGCCCGCACCCACCCACGGCTTCCTCCAGGACCACCCCACCCTCTCCGACGCGCTGCTGTCGCGGCTCACCCACGGCGACGTCGAGGCCCGCCCCGGCGTCGCCGCGTTCCACGGCGACCGGGTCGAGTTCACCGACGGCCGCATCGACGCCGTCGACCTGGTCGTCTGGTGCACCGGCTACCGCGTCGAGATGCCGTTCCTCGACCCCGCGCTGCTCGGCGCCGGCCCCGACACCCTGCCGCTGTACCGGCACGTGTTCCACCTCGACGCCCCCGGCCTGGCCTTCGTCGGGCTGATGCAGTCCACCGGCGCGGCGTTCCCCCTACTCGAGGCGCAGGCCCGCCTCGTCGCCGCGCGCCTCGCCGGCCGGTACGCCCCGCCCGACGCAGCAGCCCAACGCGCCGCCTGCCGCGCCGAGCTGCGCGCCGCCGCCGCCCGCTGGGGGCACCGGCGCCCGGCCATGCGGGTCGACTTCGACGCGTACCTGGTGCAGCTGGGCCGCGAACTCGCCGCCGGTGCCCGCCGCGCCGCCCGGGACGCGGCGTGAGCGCCCTGACCGGCCGCCGCACCCTCGTCACCGGCGCGGCCGGCACCTTCGGCCGGCACCTGTGCGCGGCGCTGCGCGCCGCCGGCGCCCGCGTCGTCGGCCTCGACCTGCACGCCCACGACGACCCCGACACCCCGGTGTTCGGCGTCGACCTGACCGACCCGCACGCCACGGCCGCTGCGGTGGCCGCCGCCGTCGACCGGCTCGGCGGCCTCGACCTGCTGGTCAACAACGCCGGCGTCGGCGGCCCCGCCCCCGCCGAACTGCCCCCCGACGACACTGTGCGCCAGCAGATCGAGGTGAACCTCCTCGCCGCCTGGCGCACCACCGCCGCCGCCCTGCCCGCCCTCGTCGCCGCCCACGGCCGGGTGATCTTCGTGGCCAGCCGGATGGCGGTGCTGCCGTTGCCCCTGGCCGCCGCGTACGGGGTCAGCAAACGCGCCCTCGTCGCGTACGCCGACGCGTTGCGCCTGGAGGTCGGCACCCACGTCGGCGTGACCGTCGTCTACCCCAGCATGGTCGCCTCACCGATCCACGACAGCACCGTGCGCGCCGGGCTGTCCCTGGACGGGGTATCCCGGCCCGAACCGGTCGAGGGCGTCGTCGCGGCGATCCTGCGCGCCGCAGCAGCACGCCGCGCCCCGCGCGACGTGGCCACCACCGCCCGGGGTCGCCTCGAGCTGGCCGTTGCCCGGCACGCGCCCGCCCTGGCCGACCGCCTCGTGCGGCGTACCGTCGCCGGCCGGATCGCCGCCGGTGACCTCGACGGCGCGCCACTGGCCGCCGGCCTGGTGCGCCGCCACCGCCACCCCGGGGCCGGCTGACCCCGGCCCCGAGCCGTTCCCGAGCCGTTCCCGGGGCGGCGCCGGACGCCGTCGACGGGTGACACTACGGTGATGTCGGTGCTCCTGCGGACCCCCGCGTCCCCCACCATCCCGAGCTGGAGCTGCGCCCCTGGCGCGACGGCGACATCCCCGAGCTGATCGAGGTCTACCGCGACCCGGTGCTGCGCCACTGGAGCCGGCACCCGGTCGACGACACCCGCGACGCCCACCGGTGGATGACCCGCAGCCGGCAGGGCTGGGCCGCCGGCCGGCGGTTCGCCTTCGCCGTGCGCGAACCCCGCCCCGGCGGCGGCGACCGCCTCGTCGCCACGGTGGTGCTCAAGGACGTCCTGCCCGGCTGCGCGCACGACGGGCACCGCCACGCCGCCCCACGCCACGGCAGCGACCGAGGCGGAGCTGCGAGCGCTTCCCCGGCATCCGGCTGCGTCCGCGGTCAAGACGCTACGGTGGAGACCGGGGAGGTGGCGAGGTGACCGGAAGGTGGGAGGCCGCCGCCGAGGCGCAGATCCGCACCGCCCAGGAGCACGGCGAGTTCGACAACCTGCCCGGGGCGGGCAAACCGCTGCCGGGCCGGGGCAGGCCCTACGACGAGTCGTGGTGGATCAAGAGCTTCCTGGAGCGCGAGAAGCTGCCCAGCGACCTGCTGCTGCCCACCCCGCTGCTGCTGCGCCGCAGGATCGAACGGGTGCCCGACGAGGTGCGGGACCTGCCCACCGAGGCCTCCGTGCGGGCGTACGTCGCCGACCTCAACCGGGAGGTCGTCGCCTGGCTGCGCAACCCGACCGGCCCGCAGGTCGTGGTGCGTCCCGTCAACGTTGACGAGGTGGTCGCCGGGTGGCACGCCGGCCGGGAACGGGCCCACGCGCAGGCGGTGGCGGTGGCGGCGGCGCGTCCGGCACCGCCTGCACAGCCCGGCCCCCGCCGCCGCTGGCGGCGGCGGGGGTCGGCCCTGACGCAGCGCTAGGGTGCGCCCAGTTCGACGGCCTCTTTGACGAAGACGATGCCGTCGACCAGGTCGAGCTGGGCTGGGTCCAGCGGGAAGTAGGCGAAGTCGGGGGAGACCCGCAGGCCGGCGGTGGTGGTCGCCCGGGCCAGCCGCCGGCCGTCGACGAGGGAATTGTCCCACGGGAGCCTGGCCAGGACGCCCTCGACGGTCCCCGCAGGCGGGGCGTCGCCACCGACGGTGCCGAACGCTGAGGCCAGGAAGGCGTACCGGTCGCCCAGGCGGGCCGCCGTGATTGCCCCCGCGCCCCACATCTCGATCGGCTGGTCGCCGAGCGACATGCGGCTGCTGTTCCGCTGCAGGTGGAGGTTGTGGGCGAAGACCATGGCCGGGCCGTGCTCGGCCACGGCACTCAGGTTGGCGGCCATCATCGCGTCCCGCAGCCCCGACAGCCGGGAAATCCGGGCCGCAGAGACGTCTGCCATCCAGCGGTGGTAGCGGAGCAGGCCGACGGCGGTGCGCCCGTACAACTCCGCCCGTTCCCGATCGCGCACGCTCAGCTGCGGCGCCTGCGTGTCGAGCAGCGCCAACAGGTCGTCCGCAATCACCCGCAGCCGCTGGGCGTCGGCGGACTGGCCGATCGACCGGGAAGGGTCCATGACGGTGGCCTCGTTCGACCACCGCTCGTCGGGGCCGAGCAGCGCGTCGAGGGTTTCCCGGGTGCAGGGCAGCGGGCCGTCGAGGAGACCGTGCAGGGCGGTGAGCGCCTGACGCGGGCTGGCCGCCCAGTATTCCAGGGGGCCGTCGATCCCGAAGAACCGCAGCTTCTCCTCGTGGGCCTCGTTGTAGGCGCGCATCCAGCGCACGAGGTCGCGGTTGGCCGCCGACGCGCCGAAGCCGTGGCTGAAGCCGCGCGCCATGACGTCGTCGAGGTCACCGGCGCCGGTCGCGATGTGGTTGTCCACCACGAGGCCCATCAGGCAGTCGCTCTCGATGGCGAACGACCGGTAGCCCTCGTGTTCGACCAGGTGCCGGAAGATCTCGTTGCGCAACTCGCCCAACTCTCCCACGAAGTGCCGGGCTTCGCCCAGGCCGAGCAGCAGAGGCCGGGCGGGCAGGGAACGCAGGAAGGCCGAGACGGCGGCCCCGTCGAGTTTCCGTGCGATGTTCCTGATGGTCATTCCCTCAACGGTATCGTTGAACGAACCGTGTGGACTTTTCCCGGCATCGCCGGCACTCGTCAGGGTCAACCTTCAATCGGCCGGATGCACGCAGGGGCGACCGACCATGGAGGAACCGGCGAACGCCTGGAGATAGTCGTCGATCTCAGCCAGCACGGCGGCCTTGTCCGCAGCGTCGAGAAACGAGAACCGCACGGCCTGGCGGGCCAGCTCCGCGACGCCGCGCTCGTCGAGGTCGAGCAGATCTGCGGCCACCTGGTATTCCCTGTTCAGGGTGGTGGAGAACATGGGCGGGTCGTCGGAGTTGACGGTGACCGGTACACCGGCGGCCACCAACTGCGGCAGCGGATGCTCGGCCAGCGACGGCACCGAGCGGGTACAGGCGTTGGAGGTCGGGCACACCTCCAGGGCGATGTCGTGCTCACGCAGGTAGGCCATCAACTCGGGGTCGCGGGCGGCGGCGATGCCGTGGCCGACGCGTTCCGCGCCTAGATGGCGTACCGCATCCCACACGGTCTGCGGGCCGGTCGACTCACCGGCGTGGGGAACGCTGCGCAGCCCGGCTGCCCGCGCGGCGGCGAAATGCCCGGCGTACCGGGCGCGGGGGATTCCGGACTCGGGGCCGCCCAGTCCGAAGCTGACCAGCCCGTCCGGGCGCTGTTTGAGCGCCACCTCCAGGGTGACGTCGGCGCCGGTCATCGTGGGCGCGCCCGGGATGTCGAAGCACCAGCGCAGCTGGATGCCGTGGTCGCGGGCGGCCCGCAGCCGGGCGTCCTCCACCGCCTCGCAGTACGCCTCGGCCGGGATACCGCGCACGATCGAGCAGTACGGGGTCAGCGTCAGCTCGGCGTACCGCACCGACTGGGCGGCCAGGCCGGCGCCGATGTCGTAGGTGAGCGTGGCCACGTCCTCGGCGTCGCGGATCAGGTCCACCACCGACAGGTACACCTCGATGAAGTGCGCGAAGTCGGTGAACGTGAAGTACTCGGCCAGCAGCGCCGGGTCGGCCGGCACCGCAGTGGTCCCGGCGCGCCGTTCGGCCAGCCGAGCCACGGTGTGCGGTGTCGCCGACCCGACGTGGTGGACGTGCAGTTCCACCTTGGGCAAGCCGGCGATGAAGTCAGTCAGGTCCGTTGCCATTGCACAACCCTCACCGTGCGGGTGATCCGCCGGGAAGGACGGCAGCCTCCCAGCGGGAGGCGCCCTTGGACCAAGAACAGGCCGAGCGTGGCGGATGGTCATCCGTCGCAGCGCCTCTCGACCCGCAACGGCACGCTAACAAGACCTTTCGGTGACGACAACCCCACCGCGACACGCCGGGGCTGACCGAGGTGCAAGCGGGCGGTTGATAACCTGCGGCAATGCCGATCATGCGCCTCGCCGCCGCTTCCGACATGGCATGACGCCGAACCTGCGCCCCTCCGTCCGCGCGATCGTCCTTGACGAGAACGACCGCATCCTGCTCTGCCGGTTCGTCTTTCCCCACCCGATCGTGCCGGAGCAGTCGAAGGTCGTTTGGGCGGCCCCAGGCGGCGGCATCGAACCCGGTGAGGACCGGCTGACGGCTTTGCGCCGTGAACTACGGGAGGAAACCGGTCTGGCGATCATCGCCGAACCACCGCACGTCTGGCACCAGGAAGTCGTGGCCGCCGACATCGCGCCGGGCTTCGACGGCATCATCAACGACTACTTCCTCATCCGCACGAACCACTTCCAGCCCCGCGGTGAGATGACAGACGACCAACTCGCTGCGGAGAACCTGGTCGCGTTCCGGTGGTGGCAGCTCTCGGAGATCGCTGCTCACCGGGGACCTGAGCTGTTCTCGCCCCGCGACCTCACCACACCCTTGACAGCGCTTCTCACAGGGGGAACGCCGGACCAGCCGGTCCAACTCGGCCTCTAGCAAGTCGTTGGCAGGCCGGCGACGAGCGGGGCCTGGTCGTGGTCGATCCCTTGTCGACTCCTCCGCGAGGATCGTGATCGCCAGGCCCGGTGGCTGATCGGCCGGTGTGGTCAGGTCAGTGCGGCCTGCCACGTCCACGAGGCGCGGCGGGGCCGCCGTCGAACTCGGCCCACCCCGTCATCCACAGCAGCACCTCGGCCGGCGGGCCGGGCGGGGCGTCCGGGAACAGCCGGGTCAGCACGGCGGCGGCGGGCGCGGCGGGTGGCCGCCAGTCGATGTGTAGGCCCCGGGTGATGTCGTGGGTGTGCAGCAGGGTCTCCGCCACGCCCATGGCGGCGAACCCGGCCGGGTCGCAGGGGCCGAAGTGCCAGGCCCGCAGGTCAGGGTCGGCCGTGTCGACGGCGGTGGCGAGCAGTCCGCCGCAGGCGGCGACGACGGTCAGCATCTGGGCGGGCGTCGCGGTGGGAGAGACGCGCAAGTCGAACGGCAGGTAGCCGTCGGCGGGACGGCCGGCTAGTTGCCCGGCGTACGCGAGCAGGTCGTGCGCCACGTGCGCCGCCGTGGTCCAGCAGCTCCACTCCGACGTCCCCGCCGGCATCGCCCAGTCGGCGTGTGGCCCGAGGACGCGGCCCATCTCGCCGATCGCGGCGCGTACGTCCGCCCCACCCGTGTGCGTCATGCCCCGACCGTGCCAGCCGTCATCCCCGCCGGCAACCCACCCAAATTATCGGATTGCCGGTAACGATAATTCGATAACTAGATGCCGCAAAACGGGCTAATCATCCGCACATCATAATGACAGTTATGTGCGCAGTGCGGTGTCGGCCGGTGCGGACAGGTGTTCGCCGCTGGGGACCGGGCTCCGAAGCGCGGCTGCGGCGCCACGAACGCCGAACTACGGTGGCGCCGATGCAGGCAGACACCGTGCGGCGTACGCCGGGGCCGTGGACGCCGTCGGTGCACGCGCTGCTGCGGCACTTGGAGGCGGTCGGCTTCGACGGCGCGCCCCGGGCACGGGGCTTCGACGGCACGGGGCTTCGACGGGCACGGGCGGGAGATCCTGTCGTTCCTGCCCGGCGAGACGGTCGGCGCCGCCCGGCCGTGGCCGGCCTGGACCCACAGCGACGATGCGCTGCGCCAGGTCGCGTGTGGTGGCTGCGGGACCTGCACGCCGCGGTGGCGGGTTTCGTGCCGTCCACCGGGGCGCGGTGGCGCGAGGGCGGCGTCTGGCGGCCGGGCCTGATCGTCGGGCACAACGACGCGGCCCCGTACAACGCGGCCTGGGCCGACGGGCGGCTCGCCGGGTTCTTCGACTGGGACTTCGCCGCCCCGGTCACCCCCGAGTGGGACCTGCGGCCAGGAGAACCGAGGAGGAGCCGCGATGCTGATGTGCACCGACCCGTTCCGTGAGATCGACCGGCTCGCCGAGCAGCTGCTCGGCATCAACTCCCGCCCCGCAGTGATGCACATGGACGCCTACCGCGACGGGGACTACTTCTACGCCACGTTCGACCTGCCCGGGGTGAACCCGGACAGGGTCGACTGCACCGTCGAGCGCAACGTGCTGACCGTCCGCGCGGAGCGCCGCCGCCCGACCGGCGACAACGTCGAACTGGTCGCGGCCGAGCGTCCCATGGGCACGTTCAGCCGGCAACTGTTCCTCAGCGACACCCTCGACACCGACCACCTCGAGGCGGGCTACGACAACGGGGGCTGCCCCTGCGCATCCCCGTGGCCGAGCGGGCCAAGCCCCGCCGGGTGGCCATCGCCACCAGCGGCAACGGCCGCCGGCAGATCGACGCCTGACTCCGACACCTGCGGTCGGGGCACCCGATGTCGGGTGCCCCGACCGCCCCGGACACCGCCGCCGCACCGGGTAAACCGGTCACGGGCGGCGACGGGGAACGTCAGACTCGACGGCGTCCCCGCAGCCGAGACACCGGAGCCGACCAGCACATGTGATCCCGCAGGCCACGGCCGGGCTGTCCGCCCCGCCGCCACGCGCACCGACCGGCCGCCCGTCGTGGGCGTCCCGGCCCGCCTGCCGTCCTGCGGAGGATCACCGTGTTGGAGGTCGTGTCCGTCAGCAAGCAGTACGACGCCGAACCGCTGTTCACCGGGCTGACCCTGGCGTTGCGTGACCCGGCTGGCGCCGACGACCGGGAGGTGCTCGCCTCGCGGGGCGTGACCGCCCGCGCCGACGACCGGCACCTGTTCGCGGGTGTGGACCTGAATGTGCGCGCCGGCGACCGGGTGCTGCTCACCGTCGACAACGGTGCCGGCAAGACCACGCTGCTGCGTCTGCTCGTCGGCCTGCGCGCCCACCGGGGCGCGGTGGTGCTGGTGACCCACGACGTGTGGTTCGCCGACGCGGTCGGCTACGACCGGTGTTGGCGGGTCGCCGACGGCCGGGTCCACGAGGAGCGGGCCGCCGCGGGAACGCCGATGGAATCGGCCCGGGCGCGCCTCACCGCCGATGCGCACGGCGGCTGAGAACCTTTCACCCATGCTTCGTCCCGAGTTTCCGGTGCTGCCGCGTGGCGCGGCCCGTCCGGCCCTGCGCGGGGCCGGTCCGGGCGACTTCACCGAGGCGTGGCTGCGTAACCGCCGGTTGTCCGAGCACACCCGCGACGCGTACCGGCGGGACGTGGCGGGCTGGTTGGTGTGGTGCCGAGCGCGGGAGTTGGACCCGCTGCGGGCGAACTTCCTCGACGTCAACGCCTACGGCCGGGAGTTGGAGGCCACCCCGGCGGCGCGCAGCGGCCGGCCGTTGACCCCGGCGACGGTGGCCCGCAAGCTGTCGGCCCTGTCGAGCTGGTACGACTTCCTGGTCAAGCTGCGGGCGATCGAGGCGAACCCGGTGACGGCCGCGGACCGCCCGCGCGTCGACCGGGACCACTCCTCGACGATCGGGTTGACCCCGCAGGAGGTGGACGCGCTGCTGGCCGCCGCGCAGGCCGAGACCGGGCCGACGGCGGCTCGTAACCGGGCGGCGGTGGCGCTGCTGGCCGACCTGGGGTTGCGGGTGGGGGAGCTGGTGTCGCTGGACGTGGCCGACCTGGGCGCGGAGCGGGGGCACCGCAGTGTCCGGTTCGTCGGCAAGGGTGGCAAGCCGCGGCGGCGGGCGCTGACGCCGTCCACGGCGTACGAGGTGGACGCTTACCTGACCGAGCGGGCGGCGGCACGGGGGGTGGGCGTGCACGAGGTGACCGGGCCGCTGCTGGTCACCGCGACCGGGGCGCGGCTGGACCGGCACTCGGTGTTCCGGCTGGTGCGTCGCCTGGCCCGCGCGGCCGGCATCCCGGCGTGGGAGAAGTTGTCGCCGCACTCGCTGCGGCACGCGTTCGCCACGACGGCCCGCGCGGAGGGGGTGCCGCTGGAGGACGTGCAGGACGCGATGGGGCACGCGGACCCGCGGACCACCCGCCGCTACGACCGGGACCGGCACAACCTCGACCGCGACCCGGCGTACGCGATCTGGGCGGCGCGGGCGCGGCGGCGGGCCTGACCCGGGGTCAGCAGAGCAGGTCCAGGTGGCGGTGGGCGTCGACGGAGATGTCTTCGTGGCGCAGCCGCCGCCGCGCCCACAGCTCGGCGGCGATGCGTGCCTGCTCGTCGCCCCACGCGGCGTGCTCGACGAGCAGGGCGCAGGCCAGCGCCGCCGCCAGGCGCAACGCCAGCCCCCGCGCCCCGGCGACGACGGCGGTGGCGCGCGGGTCGGCGGTGACGTCGGCGAGGGCGGCGGTCAGCTCCCCGGTGACGGCCGCGAGGGTGTCGGCCAGGGCGGGCGACAACGGCCGGGCCAGGTCGACGGCGGCGGTCAGCCGGCGCAGCAGGGGCCCGCCGGCGTCCTCGCGGGCGACGGCGCGCAGCACGTCCAGGGCGAGCACGTTGGTGGTGCCCTCCCAGATCGGCAGGACCTGCGCGTCGCGCAGCAGCCGGGGCACGCCGGTGTCCTCGACGTACCCGGCGCCGCCGAAGGCCTCCACGTATTCGCTGGCGCAGGACACCGCGAGCCGGCCGGTGGCGAGTTTCGCCAGCGGCGCGACGACCCGCAGCTCGGCGACGGCGTCCGCGTCGGCACCGGTCTCGACGCGGCCGAGCAGCGCGAACGCGTGCCCGGCCAGGGCGAACGCGGCGGCGGCGTCCACGGCGAGCGCGCCGAGGGTGGCCCGGTGCAGCGGGCTGTCGGCCAGTCGTCCCCCGGCGACGACGCGGGCGGTGGCGTAGGCGCGGGCGTAGTCGAGGCCACGGCGTATCCCGCCGGCTGCGGCGGCGGCGTTGTGCACCCGGGTCACCACCACCAGGGTCATCGCCCGGGCCAGGCCGGGCACCGCCGGGTCGCCCAACGGCAGCGCGTACGCGTCGGTGAGGCCGATCTCGGCGGTCGGCAGCGCCCACGTGCCCAGCTTGTCCTTGAGCCGGTGCACGGTGACGCCGGGGGCGGGCGCGGCGGCGGCGGCGGTGACACCGGCCAGGGGCGAGTCGGCGGCGTAGCGGGGTACCAGGAACGGGGCGAGCACGCGGCTGCCCCGCCCGGCGCCCTCGGGTCGGGCCAGGGCCACCGCCATCGGGGCGTCGGCGGCGGAGCAGAACCACTTCTGGCCGGTGAGCCGCCACGACCCGTCGGCGGCGGGCCGGCCGATGGTGCTGGAGCCGGACAGGTCCGAGCCGCCCTGCGACTCGGTCATCCACTGCCCGGACACGATTGCCGTGTCGGGGTCGGTGGAGGTCAGCCGGGGCAGCCACGCGTCGCGCACGCCCGCGTCGACGTCGGGCAGGCTGAGCAACGCCGCCGCCCCGTCGGCCATCGCCACCGGGCAGGAGAACGTGGCCGACTCGGGCCCGTACAGGTGCAGCAGGGCGTGTTGGACGATCCGCGCGCCGGCCCCCCACCGCCCGCGCGCCGCGGCCTGGTAGGGCAGGGCGACCACGGCGTGCCGGGCGGCGGCGGCGCGTTGGGCCTGCCACCCGGCGGAGGTGTCGACGCGGTCGACGCGCGCGCCCCACGGGTCGTAGCGGACCAGGACCGGCGGGTGGGCCTCGGCGTCGGCGTGCGCGGCGCGCAGCGGCCCGACCACGTCGGCGGCCAGGTCGACCAGGCGGGGCTGCGCGGCGTCGTGCCCGGCCGGGCCGAGCAGGCGGCGCAGCCAGGACCGCAGCAGCGGGTCACCGGTGTATGGGTCGTCGGGGGTGGGCACCGGCTGCACGTAACGGGTCATCGTCGCCTCGCCTCCGCGGGTTCGTATCCGTGTGCGCCGACCGTAGACGATGCGCCCCGGGCGGGGCGACAGGGGGCGACTGCCTGCGCGGCGGCTGCGGGTGGGCCTACGGTCGACGTGATGGGCAGTGGGCAGCCGTGGACGCGGCCGGCGCGGCGTGGCCGGCCGGCGCGCACCGGGCTGCTGGTGGCCGGCGCGGGGTTGGGGCTGTGCCTGGTGGGGGTGGCCGGCCTCGGGGCGTGGAACGTGCAGATGTTGGCCGGTGCCGGTGACCAGGTCCGCGACAGCGCCGACGGGTTCCTGCGGGAGGTCGCCGCGGGCGACGTGGAGCGGGCCTACGGACGGCTGTGCGCCCAGTCGCGCAGCCGGTGGAGCGCGGTCGGTTTCGCCAGCTGGGTGCGTACGCCGCCGGTGGTCACCGGCTACGAGATCGTCGACGTGTCGGTGCGCACGAGGGGAGGCCGGCCGACGGGTGCGGTGCGGGCGCGGCTGATCCGCGACGGCGGCGCGGGCGAGGACCGCACGGTGACGATGGTGAAGGAGGACGGCCGGTGGCGGGTGTGCGGGGACCCGTTCTGAGGCCGTGGGGCTTGCGGGGCGGGGTCAGTCGCGGGGGCCGAGGTCGCCGGCGCGGTAGTGCCGCCGGCACAGCACCTGGTAGCGCACGTCGGCGGTGTCCACGGTGTCGCCGATGACGACCTGTTCGCCCTCGCGCACGACCCGGCCGCCGACGACGCGGGCGTTGAGCAGCCCCTCGCGGCCACACCAGCACAGCACCTCGACCTGGATGCGGGCGACGGAGTCGGCGAGTTCGAACAGTCGCCGGGCGGCGGGGAACAGGCTGGACCGGAAGTCGGTGGCCAGGCCGAAGGCGTACACGTCGACGTCGTAGTTGTCGACGAGGTCGGCCATCTGCTCGACGTGCTCGAGGTCGTAGAACGACGCCTCGTCGCAGATGAGGTAGTCCACGCGTACCCCCTCGGCCCAGGCGTCGCGGACCAGGTCGCGCAGGTCGAGGCCGTCGGTGACCTCGATCGCGGCGTGGGCCAGGCCGATGCGGGTGGTGACCTGCGGGCCCAGGGACCGGTCGATGCGGGTGGTGACCAGGCCGCGGCGGCCCTGCCGGGCGTGGTTGTGGTTCATCTGCAGGGCCATCGTGGACTTGCCGCAGTCCATCGGCCCCCAGAAGAACTTCAGGGCGGCGGCGTGCAGCGGCCGGCCGTCGGCGCCCCGGGCGGCGGCGCAGCCGCGGCGGGTGTCGTCGTCCGGGCCCGGGAGGGGCCGGGCCAGGCAGAGCGGGGCGGCAGCGGCGTCGTCGGTCACGTCGGGGCAGCCTAGCCGATCGAGCACCGCCGATCGGCCCGGCGCGTGCGCCCCTACAGCACCCTCGGCGGGGTGTTGCCGGCGGCGATGATGGCGCGGCGGATCGGCACGGCGGCCAGCAGCACGAACCCGACCACGAAGAAGATCAGCAGGGAGACCAGGCCCACCCGGTAGGAGGCGGTGAGCTGGAACACCAGCCCGAAGGCCAGGGGCCCGAGCCAGCTGGTGCCCTTGTCGCTGATCTCGTAGAAGCCGTAGTACTCGCCTTCCTTGCCGGCGGGGATGAGCTGGCTGAACAGCGACCGGCTCAGCGCCTGGCTGCCGCCCAGCACCAGACCGATGGCCCCGCCGAGGATCATGAACGGCAGCGGCGCCTCGGCGGGCAACCGGAACGCGGCGATGATCACACCGGTCCACAGCACGAGGCTGAGCAGCACCGTCTTCCACGCCCCGATGCGCCGGGCCAGCGCGCCGAGGGCCAGGGCCCCGCCGAAGGCGAGGAACTGCACCAGCAGGATGGTGGTGATCAGGGTGCTCTGCCCCAGCTTCAGCTCCTCGGTGCCGTACTGGCTGGCCAGCGTGATCACGGTCTGGATACCGTCGTTGTAGACCAGGAACGCCAGCAGGAAGAACAACGTCAGCGGGTACGCCTTGACCTCGCGCAGGGTGCGGCCGAGCTGCCGGAACCCGTCGGTGAGCACGTTGCCGCCGCCGGTCGGCGCGGCGACGGGAGGACGCTCGCGCAGCCAGCGCAGCGGCACCAGGGTGAACGCGGCCCACCACACCCCGGCCGACACGATCGACCAGCGGGCCAGGTCCAGGGTGCGCTGCGGGTTGCCCTCCTCGGCGAGCGCGGTCACCGCGACGAGGTTCGCGGCCAGCAGCAGGCCACCGCCGAGGTAGCCGATGGCCCAGCCGCGGCTGGAGATGCCGTCGCGTTCGTCGGGGCCGCCCAGCTGCGGCAGGAACGAGTTGTAGACCACCACGGCCGCGCCGAAGGCGATGTTGGCCACGAGGAACAGGGCCCCGCCGAGCAGGTACCGCTCGCCGGTGACGAACGCGAACGCGATCGTGGCCCCGGCGCCGGTGAACGCCGCCGCGCCCAGCAGCCGCTTCTTGTGCGCCGACCGGTCGGCGACCGCGCCGACCACGGGCAGCACGAACACCGTGAGGAACACCGACAGGGAGATCAGGTACGGGTAGTAGGAGCCGGCGGCGACCCGGATTCCCAGCGGGTGCACGTACCCGTCGCAGGTGTCCGCGCCCAGCTCGCAGCCGGCGGCCAGTTCGGCGACGGTGGTCAGGAACGGACCGAGGAACACGGTGATGACCGTGGACTGGAACGCCGAGTTGGCCCAGTCGTAGAGGTACCAGCCGCGGCGTTCGCGGGCGGTGCTGGCAGGCGGTGGCGGGGTCGCCACCGTCGGGGTGACCGTCTCGGCCATCGGTTTCCTCCGCCGGTCTCAGGCGGCCCAGTGGCCGCGGCTGCGGTAGACGTCGCGCAGCACGCCGACGTGATCGGTCATGATGCCATCCACACCAAGATCAAGTAACTCGTGCATCTCGGCAGGTTCGTCGATCGTCCAGACGTGCACGTGCAACCCCAGCCGGTGCGCGTACGCCAGGAACCGGCGGTCGACCACGGGCAGCCGACCGTAGCGCGGCGGCACCTGGACGGCCGCCACCGACGGGTGCAGCCGCACCGGCCGCCCGTGCAGCGACGCCACCCGCAGCCGGGCCACCCCGCGCGCCCCGAGGCCCGTGGCGACCCGCCCGCCGGTGGCCGCCCGCAGCCGGGCCAGCCGGGCGTCGCTGAACGAGGCCAGCAGCACCCGGTCACCGGCCCCGGCCCGGCGCAGCGCGTCGACGGTCGGCGCGATGCCGCCGTCGGCCTTGACGTCGATGTTGAACCGCACCTGCGGCCACGCGGCGAGCACGTCGTCGAGGCGGGGCACCACGGCGGCCCCGCCGACACGTACCGACGCCAGGTCGGCCCAGCGCAGCTGCGCGATGCGCCCCGGCTGCCCGGTGACCCGCCGCAGGGTGGGGTCGTGGAAGACCACGGCGACCCCGTCGGCGGTGCCGTGCACGTCGGTCTCGACGTACCGGTAACCGAGGCCGACGGCGCGGGCGAACGCGGCGGCGGTGTTCTCGTCGCCGTGGGCCGCGCCGCCACGGTGGGCGAACGCCAGCGGCGCGGGCGCGTCGAGGTAGCCGGAGGGGGACTGCACGCCCGGCAGTATGCCCCGCTCCGGCCGACGCCGGACGACCGGCAGGTGAGCGGCGCGCCACGCCGACGTGTCAGGCGGTCAGGGCAGCCGGCGGCGGTGCGCCCGGGAGGTGTCGACGGGGCGGCCCGGGTCGACGTGACGCGGCCCGTCCGGTTCGTCGGGGCGCAGCGGCACGAGGGCGTCGGTGATCGCGTCGACGATCCGGTCGGTGACCCGCCGGGCCGCGCCCGGCGCGTCGGCGGCGACGTCGCCCAGCGCGACCGGCTCGCCGAAGTGCACCCGCACCACCGGCCGCCGCCACGCCGCCCGGGCCACGGCGCGCAGCATGCCCTTCGGCGCCCGGTACGGCAGCACCTCGTGCGAGCCCCACTGGGCCACGGCAACCACGGGTGCGCCGCTGGCCAGGGCGAGCCGGGCGGTGCCCGTCTTGCCGCGCTCGGGCCACAGGCCCGGGTCCAGGCCGATGCGGCCCTCCGGGTACACCAGGATCACCGACCCGGCGGCCACGGCCCGCGCCGCGTCGTCCAGGGCCCGGTGCACGGCGGCGGTGCCCCGGTCGACGCGCAGGTGACCGGCGCGGCGCATCGCGGCACCCAGCAGCGGGGCACGGAACAGCCCGCCGGTCGCCATGATCCGGGGGGAGACGCCGCGGGCGCGGCAGGCGGCGGCGAGCACGAGCGGGTCGAAGGGGCTCAGGTGGTTGGCGGCCAGGATCAGCGGCCCCCGGCGCAGACCGTCGGGCACGTCGCCGGTGACCTCGAGGTGGGCCAGGGCGCCGACGACGGCGCGGGCGAGCAGCTGGGCGCCGCGCCAGATCAGGGGCGGCTGCCAGCGAGAGGTGGGGGTGTCCATCAGCGGTCGATGGTCGCACGCCCGCGCCAGGCCCGTGGGCCCGGCCAGGCGGGGACCAGGGGGAGCAGCTGGGCCGTACGACAGAGGTGGTCAAGGTCATTGGTCCCGGGCCCGGTCGGGACCTCCGCCCCTGCCGGCTCGTCTACGACGGCGAGTAGCATCTACTACGTCTCGTAGTATGAAAGGCTGGGGGTTCCAGGTGGACGCGTTGGACGTCGCCCGCTGGCAGTTCGGTGTCACCACCGTCTACCACTTCCTGTTCGTGCCGCTCACCATCGGCCTGTCCGTGCTCGTCGCCATCCTCCAGACCATGTGGCACCGCACCGGCAACGAGCGCTACCTCAAACTCACCAAGTTCTACGGCAAACTCTTCCTCATCAACTTCGCCATGGGCGTCGTCACCGGCATCGTCCAGGAATTCCAGTTCGGCATGAACTGGAGCGACTACTCCCGCTTCGTCGGCGACATCTTCGGCGCGCCCCTGGCCATCGAAGCCCTCGTCGCCTTCTTCCTCGAATCCACCTTCATCGGCCTGTGGATCTTCGGCTGGGACCGACTGCCCAAACGCCTCCACCTCGCCAGCATCTGGGCCGCCGCCATCGGCACCAACCTCTCCGCCTACTTCATCCTCGCCGCCAACTCCTTCATGCAGAACCCCGTCGGCTACCGGATCAACCCCGACACCGGCCGCGCCGAACTCACCGACTTCGTCGCCGTCCTCACCAACAAAGTCGCCCTCATCACCTTCCCCCACACCCTCGCCGGATCATTCCTCGTCGCCGGCTCCCTCATCGTCACCGTCGGCCTCTGGCACGTCATGCGCAACCGCGACAGCGCCGACACCAACGCCTACCGCTTCGCCACCAAGTTCGGCTCCTGGGTGGTCCTGATCTCCTCGGCACTCGTCCTGTTCACCGGCGACATCCAAGGCAAGATCATGACCGAGGTGCAGCCCATGAAAATGGCCGCCGCCGAAGGCCTCTACACCACCGAAGGCCCCGCCTCGTTCTCCGTACTCACCGTCGGCAGCCTCGACGGCAGCCGCGAGGTCTTCGCCATCAAGATCCCCTACCTGCTGTCGTTCCTCGGCACCGGCGACCCCAACGGCACCGTCCAGGGCATCAACGACCTCCAAGCCCAATACGCCACCCAGTACGGCCCCGGCGACTACGCCCCGATCATCCCCGTCACCTACTGGAGCTTCCGCTTCATGATCGGCCTCGGCCTCGCCGCCGCCGCCATCGCCCTGATCGTGCTCTGGACCCACCGCAAAGGCCGCACCCCCACCAACCGCTGGCTACTGCGCGCCGCCCTCGTCATGCCCGCACTACCCCTGCTCGCCAACTCCTTCGGCTGGATCTTCACCGAAATGGGCCGCCAACCCTGGATCGTCTTCGGCGAAATGCTCACCCGCAACGGCGTCTCCCGCACCGTCTCCCTCACCGAAGTCCTCACCTCCTTCACCGCCTTCACCCTCATCTACGCCACCCTCGCCGTCATCGAATTCAAACTCCTCGTCCGCTACGCCAAAGCCGGCGTACCCGACATCACCCCCGACCCCGAACCCACCGACGACGACACCGAGCGCCCGCTCGCCTTCGCCTACTGACCCGGAGCCCACCGTGGAACTCACCACCATCTGGTTTCTCCTCGTCGCCGTGCTCTTCACCGGCTACTTCATCCTCGAAGGCTTCGACTTCGGCGTCGGAATGCTCCTACCCGTCCTCGGCCGCGACGACCGCGAACGCCGCGTCCTCATCAACACCATCGGCCCCCTCTGGGACGGCAACGAGGTCTGGCTCATCACCGCCGGCGGCGCCATGTTCGCCGCCTTCCCCGAGTGGTACGCCACCCTCTTCTCCGGCTTCTACCTGCCCCTCCTCCTCATCCTCCTCGCACTCATCGCCCGCGGCGTCGCCTTCGAATACCGCCACAAGCGCCCCGAACCCACCTGGAAACGCCGCTGGGACCACGCCATCTTCTGGGGCTCAGCAGTGCCAGCCGTGCTGTGGGGCGTCGCCTTCGCCAACATCTTCCGCGGCGTACCCCTCGACGCCGACCACGAATACGTCGGCGGCCTGACCAACCTGCTCCACCCCTACGCCCTCCTCGGCGGCCTCACCACCCTCGGCCTCTTCCTCACCCACGGCGCCGTCTTCATCGCCCTCAAGACCACCGGCGACATCCGCCACCGCGCCCGCGCCCTCGCCGTCAAACTCGGCACCGGCACCGCCGCGACCGCAGTGGCGTTCCTCGGCTGGTCGCTGACCATCCGCTCCAGCGCCGCCGCCGTCGTGCTCGCCGCCGGCGCCGCCCTCGCCCTACTCGGCGGCCTCGCCGCCGCCCGGGTACGCCGCGAAGGCTGGGCCTTCACCGGCACCGCCATCGCCATCGCCCTCGCCGTGGCCACCCTCTTCGCCGCACTCTTCCCCAACGTCATGCCATCCACCCTCGACCCCACCGGAACCCTCACCGCCACCAACGCCGCCTCCACCCCCTACACCCTCAAGATCATGACCTGGGTCGCGGTCATCTTCACCCCCATCGTCCTGGCCTACCAGGGCTGGACCTACTGGGTGTTCCGCAGGCGCATCGGCATCGCCCACATCCCCACCCACTGACCACCCCACCCGGGGCCGGCGCGACTCCCCGCGCGCCGGCCCCACAGGCCTGTCCTCGCCCCCGAGCGCGGCTTGCTTTCAAGCGCGCTCAAAGCCATAGCGTCGGGGCCATGACCACGACGAACGAAACGAAGACATGGATCATCACGGGCGCGAGTTCGGGCCTCGGCCTGGCGCTCGCCGAGGCGGCACTCACGGCCGGCGAGCATGTGATCGGGACCGCGCGACGGGCCGACCGGTTCAACGAGCTCAAGGCGCGGTACGGGGATCGGCTCCTCGCCATCGAACACAATGTGCGCGACACGGCGGGAGCGACCGCGGTCGCGCAGCGGGCGCTGGAGGTGTTCGGGCGCGTCGACGTGCTCGTCAACAATGCCGGCGCCGGACAGGTCGGCACCGCCGAAGAGATCACGGATGCCGCGCTGCGGGCCATGCTCGAGCAGCACCTGTTCGGCCCGGCCGCCTACGTGCGTGCCGTGCTGCCCCACCTGCGGGAGCGTCGCTCGGGTGCGATCGTGCAGATGAGCAGCCAGGGCGGGCGGATGTCGTTCCCCGCCGTCGGCAGCTACTCAGCCGGCAAGTTCGCGCTCGAGGGCTGGTCGGAGGCGCTCGCGGGCGAGGTCGCACCGTTCGGTATCCGCGTCCTCATCGTCGAACCCAGTCGCTTCCGCACCGCGTTCAACGCCACCGACGTGCTCCACACAGCGCAGCAGAGCTCGATCTACGACGAGACCATCGGTGCCGTGCGCGCGAACATGGCCGAGGCCCACGGCATCCAGGAGGGCGACCCGGCACGCGCCGCCCGGGTGATCCGCGACATGCTCGACACCCCCGACGCGCCGCTCCGGCTCCCGCTCGGTGCCGAGGCGGTTCGCAATCTCACCCGCGTCTACCGTGGTGCGCTCGACGACGTCGAGAAATGGGCGTCTGTGAGCGAGTCGGCAGACTTCCCAGGCATGCCGCCCGCGGTGCGCGCGTTCTGATCGCCGTACGCTGTCGGCCATGGCCACTGAAGCGCTGATCGAACGCATCCTCGCTGCCAGCGACGGGCCATCCTCGTCGGCGATCGATGCGCTGCACGAGCTGCTCGACGACGCCACGATCGAGGGCTCGGCGATGCCCAAGAGTGTCACCGAGGCCGCCCGGCTTGTCGGCCTGTCGACGCACACCCTCCGGTACTACGAGCAGGAGGGACTCGTGCGGCCCGCTCGCAACGCCTCCGGGTACCGCGAGTACTCCGCGTTCGACCTGCGCCGCCTCGTCTTCCTCACCCGGATGCGCCTGTCCGGCATGACCATGACCGACCTCAAGCGCTACATCCTGCTCGTCGGCCAGGGCCCGAGCACCATCCCGGAACGCCGCCGCATCATGCTCGACCAGCAGGACCGAATCACGCGGCAGATCCGTGAGCTCGGCCTGGCGCTGGAGACCACCGAGTACAAGATCCGCGTCTACGACGGACACCCGGAAGGCTGACACCCGCCCACTGTCCTCCAACGGGCTGAGTCGCCGCTTAGCGCTGTTGTTGACCTGGAAACTACGGACGACCCCACACACAAAACCGCCCCCGCCGCACACAGCGACGGGGGCGGGTACGGGGGAGAGACACCATCAACCCGCCTCGCGCAACTCCGCCAACCGCGCCTCGATCTCCGCCAACTCCGCCCGCAACTTCTCCGCCTGCTGCTCCGCCTCCGCCCGCTCCGCCGCCAGAATCTGCTCCACCGCCTCCTGCACCCCCGGCACATCCACCAACGCCACCATCCGCAACGCCTCCGCCGGCTTCACCACATACGGCTTCGCCAACGCCTTCGCACCCTGCTGCGCCGCCACCGTCCACTCACCCTCGGCATACGCCAACGTCACCGTCAACCCCGCCGGACCCTTCGGCTTCACCACCTTCACCGGCCGACGCGCCGGCTTCACCTCCACCTGCTGCTGCTCCACCCTCGGCTCCTCCCGCCGCTGCGCCGGCACCCGCGGCGTATCCAACACGAACTCCGGCTCCACCGCCACCACCGGCTCCGGCTCGGGCTCCGGCTGCACCTCCGCCACCGCCGCCTTCCGACCCGCCCCCCGCGGCGCCACCGCCACATCAACAGGGGAGAACGGCAACTCGTCACGCCCGAACCGCACCACCACGAACTCGTCCGACACCGCCGGATCCGTCAACTCCACCACCTGACCCACCTGACCGGCGATCTGACCGGCCGACGAGGTGAACACCACCCTCGGCTTCCGGCCGGCACCCAACGCCTCCCGGATGCTCTGCACCTCGTCAGTGGACAACCCCTGGCCCGCGGCAACCATCACAACCCTCTTCCGTACACCTGTTTGATCCTGCCTTGATACCAGCCCGCTGCGACACCGCGAAGATCAACCCCCCAACGCCCGCAACGCCCGATCCGCATGCTCGCTCATCCCCAACTCGCTGTGCACCACCTCCACCACCCGCCGATCCACACCGATCACGAACGTCATCCGCCGCACACTCAACGGCCCCAACGGCACCCGCCGCAACACCCCGAACCGCCGCGCCACCACACCGTCGACATCCGACAACAACGGATAGTCGAACCCGTGCAACCGCGAAAACTCCGCCTGCCTGTCCACCGCATCCCGACTGATCCCCACCCGAGACGCACCCACCGCCGCGAACTCCGCCGCCAGATCCCGAAAATGACAACTCTCCGCCGTGCAACCCCGCGTCATCGCCGCCGGATAGAAGAACAACACCACCGGCCCCACCGCAAGGAACCCCGACAACCGCCGCAGCGCCCCCGTCTCGTCCGGCAACTCGAAATCCTCGACCAGGTCACCGACCCGCACACCCGCCACCCAAACCACCCCTCTCCACGAACCGACGCCGGCAGCGTAAGCGATCACCGGAACCACCGCGCCCACGCCACCGGTAACGTCACCACCACACCCGGGGGAGGAGCACCCGATGCCACCCGTCACCATCGTCACCGGCGGCAGCCGCGGCATCGGCGCCGCCACCGCCCGCCGCCTCGCCCACCACGGCCACCACGTCGCCATCGCCTACCGCCGCGACCACACCGCCGCCACCCGCGTCGTCGCCGACATCCACGCCACCGGTCGCAACGCCGTCGCCGTCCAAGCCGACACCACCGACCCCGACGCCGTCGGCCACCTCTTCGACACCGCCGCCACCCTCGGCACCCTCACCGGCCTGGTCAACAACGCCGGCATCACCAGCCCCATCGGCCCCCTCACCGACCTCCGCGCCGAAGACCTGCGCCACGTCGTCGACGTCAACCTCATCGGATACGTCCTCTGCGCCCAACAAGCCGCCCGCCGCCTCACCCGAGGCGGCGCCATCGTCAACGTCTCCTCCGCCGCCGCCACCCTCGGCAGCCCAGGGGAGTACGTCCACTACGCCGCCGCCAAAGCCGCCACCGACACCCTCACCGTCGGCCTCGCCAAGGAACTCGCCCCCCACGGCATCCGCGTCAACGGCGTCGCCCCCGGCATCGTCCGCACCGACCTGCACGCCCTCTCCGGCGCACCCGACCGCGCCGACACCGCCGCCGGCCGCATCCCGCTCGGCCGCGCCGGCGAACCCGACGAGATCGCCGCCGCCATCGCCTGGCTGCTCAGCCCCGACGCCAGCTACACCACCGGCACCGTCCTCCGCGTCTCCGGTGGCCTCTGAGCACCACCCACGGCACGCGGCGGGGCCGCCGCCCAGAAGGACGACGACCCCGCCCACGCCACACCGTCAGCCGGCCGACCTCTCCTGACAGGGCACGCAGAAACGGGCGTACGGCACCACCTCCAGTCGCTGCACCGGAATGGGCCGCTCGCACCTCTCGCACACGCCGTACCCACCCTCGTCGATGCGGCGCAACGCGTCGACGACCTGCTCGACGCCGCGCCGCGCGGCCACCACCAGCGCCGCCCGGGTGTGCGCCTCGCCGGGGTCGCCCGTGTCGGCGTTGAGTTCGGTCAGTTCCCTGAGCCGAGCCGTCTGCGTGGCGAACTCGTCCGCCAGAGACGCGCGAAGCTCAGCCAGCCACCTCTGGTCGACGGTGCGGTGATCCAGACTCATGTTCGGTCCTTCCGATGGGAAACCCGGGAAAAGAAAAAGGGCCGAAGCTCTACGGCTTCGCCCTGGCGGTCGTTTCGGGGGGGACCTGCCGCCGGGGGGCCACGGCCGGTCGGGCTCGGCAGCCCGTAGGTGACCACGGCGCTCGCCTGGCCGACGACGACCGGCGCAACCACGGCGACCGCACCGCGGGCGACGTGCGCCCGCGTCACCGACGTGACGGCGGGTGAGCAGGTCGGCAGCGGCGGCATCGGCCCAGCAAAGGGTGATCATCAGGGGGAAGCCAGCGGTAAACCCGGCATCCGGCGACTGATTCGATAATGTACATTATGTAAAGCTGACCGTTCCGGGGCTCCTCCCGCAGGGGCCCGGGGCGGCCACGGACGACCCTCCGCACATCCGGCAGCGCCCGCCCTCGGGGTTCTTCTCGCCACCCACGGGGTCACCCGGAGCGGATACACCAGCCGCAACGCCCTGGTCGCCCTGGGCGGGCGCTCCGGCCGGAGCCGCCGATCACCGCCCGCGGGCCATCGAGGCCGCCGCAACCGCCCACCTCGTATGCGTCCCCCATCGGCCGCGCATGGCGGGCGCGTCTCGCGGTCCGCGCGCGCGTCCGGCCACCGCCCCGCGCCCTTGACGCCGGACGGGCTCCGCGACACCTCCCTCCTCCCGCATCCACAGCCGGGGTGAGCCTCCCGCTCCCCCTGCGGCGGGTCGCCGCGAACCCGAGAATCATGCATAATGTCACTTATGCATGACAAACAGGACGAATCGGTAGTGAGCCTCGTCGAGGAGTTCCTGACTGCCCGGGCCACCCGCAAGCCGTCCCCGCACACCCTCGCGGCATACCGACGGGACCTGCGGGCGGTGGTGACGCTGGCCGCGGAGGCCGTCACCCCGGCCCTGCCACCGGAGGCGCTGCCGGTCGACGCCCTCTCCCCCAGGGTCATGCGGGCGGCGTTCGCCCGGTTCGCCGCGCCCCGCGCCGTGGCCTCCGTGCACCGCGCCTGGTCGACGTGGAACAGCTTCTTCTCGTTCCTGGTGGCCGAGCAGGTGGTGGCGGGCAATCCGATGCCGGCGGTGGGTCGCCCCCGCGCCCCGCTCCCCCAGCCCAAGCCGCTGCGTGGTGAGGACACCCCGGAACGGCTGCTCGCGGCGGTGTCCCGGCAGGATGACCGGCAGCGTGACCCCTGGCCGGAGCGGGACGTGGCGGTGTTGGCGTTGGCGCTGTGCGCGGGGTTGCGCCTGTCGGAGCTGTTGGCGTTGCGGGTGGCGTCGCTGGCGGGGCGGCCGGGTGAGCGCCGGGTGGATGTGGCTGGCAAGGGGGGTCGGCCGCGGGTGGTGCCGATCGAGCCGGAGCTGGACGGGGTGCTGGTGGCATACCTGGACAGTCGGGCGCGGCGGTTCGGGTCGCGGTCGGTGCGGCCGGAGTCGCCGTTGCTGGTGGATCGGCACGGTGAGCCGCTGCGTCGGGGCGGGTTGCAGTATCTGGTGGAGTCCTGTTATCGGCGGTCGGGGGTGGTCGACCGGGTGCCGCGGGGGGCGCGGTTGCACGCGTTGCGGCACACGTTCGCGACGCGGTTGGCGGAGGACGGGGCGAGCGCGGCGGAGATCATGCGGTTGTTGGGGCATGCGTCGTTGGCGTCGTCGCAGACGTACATCGAGGTGACGGCGGGTCAGCAGCGGGCGGCGGTGCGGTCGAACCGTACGAATCGGGTGTTGGCGGGGTTGGTGTCGGCGCGGGGGGACGCGGGGTGAGGGGTGGGTGCGGCAGGATGGTTGTGCGCGACTGGCGGCACCGGGGATGGATGGACCATCGGGGAGCTCGTCGTGGGGGTCGTCCGCCTGGGCCCCTGCGGGCGAGGTGGTGTCATGTCCTCTTCGGTGGCTTCTGCGGGTGTGGCTCGGTTGTTGCCGGGTGGGCCGGTCGCGGATCGGGTGCTGGGTGGGGTGGCGGCGGAGGTCGCCGCGTTGCGGGCGGCGGGGGTGACGCCGTCGTTGGCGACGGTGCTGGTCGGGGACGACGAGGCGAGCGCCGGGTACATCCGGATCAAGCAGCGGCAGGCGGCGCGGTTGGGGTTCGCGTCGCCGCATGTGCGGCTGCCGGCGTCGGCGTCGCAGGTGGACCTGCATCGGGTGATCGAGGAGTTCAATGCCGACCGTGGGGTGCACGGGGTGTTGGTGCAGCATCCGGTTCCGGTGGGTCTGGACTTCGGGCGGGCGTTGCAGGTGTTGGATCCGGACAAGGACGTGGACGGGATGCATCCGGTGAATCTGGGGCGGTTGGCGTTGGGGTTGCCGGGGCCGGTGCCGTGTACGCCGGCGGGAATCGAGGCGTTGTTGGCGTTTCATGGGGTGTCGGTGGCGGGTCGGGAGGTGGTGGTGCTGGGTCGGGGTGCGACGTTGGGTCGGCCGTTGGCGATGTTGTTGGGGCAGAAGCGGGCGACGGCGAATGCGGCGGTGACGGTGGTGCATTCGGGGGTGGCGGATTGGCCGCGGTTCGCGCGGCGGGCGGAGGTGCTGGTGGCGGCGGTGGGGGTGCCGGGGTTCGTGCGGCCGGAGCATGTGCGGGCGGGTGCGGTGGTGGTGGGTGGTGGGGTGCGGTATGCGGGGCGGCGGTTGTTGCCGGATGTGGACCCCTCGTGTGCGCGGGTGGCGGGGGCGATCACGCCGCGGGTGGGTGGGGTGGGTCCGACGACGGTGGCGATGTTGTTCCGTAATGCGGTGGGGGCGGCGCGGCGGGCGGCGGGGTGGGGTGGTTAGCCGAGGTCGACGGCGAGGGGCGGTGGTCGGAGATGGTGGCGGTGGCGGGTGGTAGTCGGTGGGGGTCGACGAGTCCGTTGGTGAGGGATCGGCCGTGGAGCGGGTTGAAAGGTGGCCAGCCGTACTCTGTGCGGCCTACGTGGGTGGTGGGAGGGTTGCTGGATGCTGAAGGTGTTGGTGTGTTCGATGGTGGTGTTCGTGGTGGTGGGGTGGGCGGGTGTGTGGTTGCGGCGGCGTCGGGGTCGGTGAGTGTTGGTGCCGGGTCGGCGCACGCGGCACTGGCGTGCGCCGACCCGGTGGGGTGGGTCAGGCGTGGCGGACGACGTCGTCGTAGTCGAGGCGGGGCAGGCGGGGGAACCAGGCGTTGGGGCCGGGCTTGCCGAGGTTGACGACGAGCAGGGAGCGCCAGCTGGTGTCGGCGAAGAATTCGCGGTCGATGCCGGCGGCGTCGAAGCCGGCCATGGGGCCGGCGGCGAGGCCGGCGGCGCGGACGGCGAGGAGCCAGTAGGCGATCTGGAGGGTGGCGTTGAAGCGGGCCATGGTGTCGCGGCCGGCGGGGTCGGCGGCGAGGCCGTCGCGTAGTTCGGGGCGGATGGGGAAGACGTGGGGGATGTGCTCGTGGAAGTCGGTGTCGGCGGCGAGGACGGCGACGACGGGGGCGGTGGCGGTCTTGGTGCGGTTGCCTTCGCTCATGTGGGTGAGGAGGCGGTCGCGGGCGTTTCCGGGGCGGATGTAGAGGACGCGTAGGGGTTGGGTGTTGGCGGCGGTGGGTGGGTACTTGGCGAGGTCGAAGATGGCGTGCAGGTGTTCGTCGGTGACGGGTTCGTCGGTGAAGGTGTTGGCGGTGCGGGCGTCGGTGAAGAGTTGGGCTTGGGCGTCGGGGTGCAGGGTGATCAGGGGTGTGGTGGTGTCGGTCATGGTGTCCTCCGGGGGGTCGAGGGGCTGTTGCTGCGTCTACGGTAGCAGCTAGTTTTTTCGAAGCATCTTGGTCGTGGTGGGTGCCGCGTATCCTGGGTTCATGATGCTGCGCTCCCCCGCCGACGAGGCCCCCCGTGTGTGTGACCGGGGTCTGACGCGGGCGTTCGCGTTCCTGGGCAAGCGGTGGACCGGGGTGTTGCTGGGCACGCTGGGGTTGGGGCCGGCGGGGTTCGCGGAGTTGGCGCGGGCGTTGCCGGGGATCAGCGAGTCGGTGTTGTCGGACCGGTTGGGTGAGCTGGCCCGGGTGGGGTTGGTCAGTCGCACGGTGCGGGAGGGCCCGCCGCTGGGGGTCACGTACGAGCTGACGGAGCGGGGTGCGGCGGTGTTGCCGGCGTTGGACGCCCTGGCGCGGTGGGCGCACGAGAACCTGCCGGCCGAGGGGTGCAGCTGAGCGGGTTGGCGCGTGCCGAGCACGACCGTGGGTTGTTGGGTCGGCTGCTGGGTCGGGATCCGGCGTTGCACGCGTACGAGTTGGGTGACCTGGACGACTTCTTCTGGCCGTACACGTCGTGGTTCCGTCGTGGTGGGCAGGTGGCGTTGCTGTATCACGGGGCGGTGCCGCCGACGCTGCTGGCGTTCGCCGGGCCGGGTGGGCGGGCGGAGTTGGCGGGGTTGCTGGCGGATCTGACGCCGGTGTTGCCGGCCCGGCTGCACGCGCATCTGTCGCCCGGTCTGGTGGCGGCGGTGGGTGCTGGGTTCGACGTCGGTGGTGGTGTCGGGCACGTGAAGATGGCGTTGACGGATCGGGTCCGGTTGGCCGGGGTGGTGGCGGAGGGGCAGCCGTTGACGGTGGCGGATCTGCCGGAGTTGAGGGATCTGTACGCGGAGGCGTATCCGGGGAACTGGTTCGACGCGCGGATGCTCGACACGGGCCGGTACGTGGGGGTGCGTCGGGGTGGGGCTCTGGTCGCGGTGGCGGGGGTGCACGTGTATTCGCCGACGTGGCGGGTGGCGGCGTTGGGGAACGTGACGACGCATCCGGGGTTTCGGGGGCGGGGGTTGGGTGCGGCGGTGGTGGCGGCGTTGTGCGGGCGGTTGGTCGGGGAGGTGGAGCACGTGACGTTGAACGTGCGGGGCGACAACGTGGCGGCGTTGCGGTTGTATCGGGGGTTGGGGTTCACGGCGGTGGCCGAGTACGGGGAGTACGTGTTGACGGCCCGGTTGGGGTGAGGTTGGCGGTAGCGTTTTCGTAGGCGTGACGGCCCGGGTCGCGCGTGGTGTTAGCGGCGGGGGGCGTCGTATCGGCCGGCGCGGATCTCGCGCAGGGCTTTGCGTCGGGTGTCGCCGCGCAGGGTGTCGACGTAGAGGCGGCCGTGGAGGTGGTCGGTCTCGTGTTGCAGGGCGCGGGCGAGGAATCCGCTGCCGGAGATGGTGAGTGGTTCGCCGTGCTGGTCGAGGCCGTGGGCGGTGGCGTGCAGGGCGCGGGGGGTCGGGAAGTGGAGGCCGGGGATGGACAGGCAGCCCTCGTCGTCGTCCTGGGTTTCGTCGGCCAGTTCGAGGGTGGGGTTGATCATGTGGCCGCGGTGTCCGTCGGCGTCGTAGACGAAGACCTGGGCGGACACGCCGATCTGGTTGGCGGCGACGCCGGCGCGGCCGGGGGCGCCGAGCAGGGTGTCCATGAGGTCGGTGACCAGGGCGCGCAGGTCGGCGTCGAAGATGGTCACGGGCTCGCAGGGGGTGCGTAGCACCGGGTCGCCGATGATCCGGATGGGTCGCATCGTCATCTGGGCAGATTATCGGTCGGTGAGGGTGGCGCGGACGGGGTGGGCCTTGGCGGCGGCTTCGGCGACTTCGGCGTCGGGGTCGCTGTCCCAGGTGATGCCGCCGCCGGCCCAGGTGTGCAGGTGGTGGGTGTCGGCGGCGGCGGTGCGGATGGTGAGGCCGAGGTCGAGGTGGCCGGGGGCGATCCAGCCGAGGGCGCCCATGGCGGCGCCGCGGCCGACGGGTTCGCAGGCGGCGATGATGTCGCAGGCGGCGAGTTTCGGGGCGCCGGTGACGGAGCCGCCGGGGCAGGTCGCGTGGAGCAGGTCGGCCAGGCCGAGGCCGTCGGCGGGGGCGGCGGAGACGGTGGATTCGGCCTGCCACAGGTCGCACCAGCGGCGTACGGCGAACAGTTCGTCGACGGTGACGGTGCCGGTGGCGGCGACGCGGGCGAGGTCGTTGCGTTCCAGGTCGACGATCATGATGTGTTCGGCGCGTTCCTTGGCGGAGGCGAGCAGTTCGGTGCGGCCGGCGGTGGTGGCGGGGCGGGTGCCCTTGATGGGGCGGGTGACGAGGCGGCCGGCTTCGACGGCGATGAGGGTTTCCGGTGAGGCGCAGCCGATGGCCCAGCCGGGGCCGTGCAGGGTGCCGCCGTAGCGGGCACCGGGCAGGCGGGCCAGGCGGGCGAGGGCGGGGTGGGGGTCGCCGGTGTATGGGGCGGCGGCGTGGCCGACGAGGTTGACCTGGTAGACGTCGCCGTGGCTGATGGCGGCGCGGACGGTGGTGACGGCGGTGGCGTGTTGGTGGGGGGTCCAGCTGGGGGTCCAGTCGCCGACCCACCAGTCGCCGTCGGGGCGGGGTGTCGGGTGGGGTGGGGTGGTGGCGTGGTCGTAGACGACGACGGCGAGGTCGGGCAGGGCGGGGGCGGGGGTGGGTGCGCCGGGTGCGGCGGCGGTCATGGTGGCGGCTGCGGCGGCGGAGAGGTAGAGGGCGGCGCCGCAGGTGCCGTCGGGGCGGTGCGCGGCGGGGCGGGTGAGGTCGTCGGCGCCGACGCCGTGGGCGGTGAGGAAGTCCTGGGCGAGTGCGGCGGGGTCGCCGCCGTCGGTCAGGCGCCATTCGAGGCGGTCGCGTTCGACGAGGCGGTCGCGGCAGTGCGCGGGGGCGGCGGGGGCGGCAACCCGCCTCAATGGGAGCGCTTCCACGCCGTCCGGCCCATTCTGCCTCGTCCGTTCAGTGGATTTCCCCCCGACATGGCGTGAACCTGCTCGATGCGGCTCACTGTCGCTTGGTACTGTGCGTCACTGGTCATGTGAACCATGACACAGTGCCCCCACAGTCCGGAGAACCCGATGTGCCAGCACCAACCCACCTGTCCCTCCGCCGAAGCGACCGACCGGGAAGCCGCCCGGGTCCTCGCCTGCTTCCCTGAGCAGGGCTGGAGCCTGCTCTGCAACGGTGTCATCGTCTTCGAGGACACCGGCGAGCTCCTTCCCGACGGCAGCACCATCGCCCCCCACCGCGGCCCCGCCCGACACGCCCTCGTGGCCTGACCGTTCACCCAGCGTCAACCTGACGCACACGTCGACCTCAGGCTAGTCCCCACCTCCGGGGCCGCCCTCCCCAGGTCGACGCACCGGCCGGGGCGGCCACGTGCACCGCCCCGGCGTCCCGCGCCGGTCCCCGAACCGCGCCGATCCCCCGCTCAGTCCTCGAACGCCTCCGGCGCGGGGCACGAGCAGACCAGGTTCCGATCGCCGTAGGCGCCGTCGACGCGCCGCACCGGCGGCCAGTACTTCCCGGCCCGGTCCACTCCCACCGGGTAGCCGCCCACCGACCGCAGATAAGGGTGCGGCCACTCGTCTGCCGACACCATCGCCGCCGTGTGCGGCGCGTTGACCAGGGGGTTGTCGCCGGCCGGCCACTGCCCCGAGGCCACCTTGTCGATCTCCGCGCGGATGGCGATCATCGCGTCGCAGAACCGGTCCAGCTCGGCCAGGTCCTCGCTCTCCGTCGGCTCCACCATCAGCGTCCCCGCCACCGGGAACGACATCGTCGGCGCGTGGAAGCCGTAGTCGATCAGCCGCTTGGCCACGTCGTCGACGCTGATCCCCGCAGCCTTCGTCACCGGCCGCAGGTCCAGGATGCACTCGTGCGCCACCAGGCCCTTGTTGCCGACGTACAGCACCGGGAAGTGTTCCCGCAGCCGTGCCGCCACGTAGTTCGCGGCCAGCACCGCCACCCCGGTCGCCCGGGTCAGGCCCGCCGCGCCCATCATCCGCAGGTACGCCCACGGGATCGGCAGGATGCCCGCCGACCCGTACCGCGCCGCGGAGATCACCGGCCGGTCGCCGCCGTCGCCGACCGGGTCGCCCGGCAGGAACCGGGCCAGGTGCTCCCGCACCGCCACCGGACCCACCCCCGGCCCGCCGCCGCCGTGCGGGATGCAGAACGTCTTGTGCAGGTTCAGGTGCGACACGTCCGCGCCGAACCGGCCCGGCTTGGCGAACCCGACGAGGGCGTTGAGGTTCGCCCCGTCGACGTACACCTGGCCGCCGGCGTCGTGGACCTTCGCGCACAACTGCGCGATGCCCGTCTCGTACACCCCGTGCGTCGACGGGTACGTCACCATGATCGCCGCGAGCGCGCCCCGGTGTTTGTCGATCTTCGCGTCGAGGTCGACCAGGTCGACGTTGCCGTCGTCGTCGCAGCCCACCACGACCACCCGCATCCCCGCCATCACCGCCGACGCGGCGTTCGTGCCGTGCGCCGACGACGGGATCAGGCACACGTCCCGCTGTTTTTGCCCCCGGTCGGCGTGGTAGGCGCGGATCGCCAGCAGCCCCGCCAGCTCCCCCTGCGAGCCGGCGTTGGGCTGCACGCTGACCGCGTCGTAGCCGGTCACCTCCGCCAGCCACCCCTCCAACTGGGCGATCAGCTCCCGGTAGCCGGCCGTCTGCGACGGCGGCGCGAACGGGTGAATGTGGGCGAACTCCGCCCAGCTCACCGGCTCCATCTCCGTGGTCGCGTTCAGCTTCATCGTGCACGAGCCCAGCGGGATCATGCCCCGGTCCAGGGCGTAGTCGAAGTCCGCCAGCCGCCGCAGGTAGCGCAGCATCGCCGTCTCCGAGTGGTGGGCGCCGAACACCGGGTGGGTCAGGAACGCCGACGTGCGCGCCGACCCCGCCGGCCACGCCGCGTCGACGGCGCCGTCGAACGCGGGCACCCCGAACGCCGCCCACACCGTCGCCAGGTGCCCGGCCGTGGTCGTCTCGTCGCACGAGATGCCCACCCGGTCGGCGTCGACCAACCGCAGGTTCACCCCCCGCCGCCGCGCGTCGGCGACCACCTGCGCGGCCCGGCCCGGCACGGTCGCGACGACCGTGTCGAAGAACGCGACGTCCGCGACGGCCACCCCGCCCGCGCGCAGCCCGGCCGCGAGCCGCGCCGCCATCGAGTGGGTACGCTCCGCGATCTGCCGCAGCCCGTCCGGGCCGTGGTAGACGGCGTACATGCCGGCCATCACCGCGAGGAGCACCTGCGCGGTGCAGATGTTGCTGGTCGCCTTCTCCCGCCGGATGTGCTGCTCGCGGGTCTGCAACGCCAGGCGGTACGCCGGGTTGCCGTCGGCGTCGCGGGACACCCCGACGAGGCGGCCGGGGAGCATCCGCTCCAGGCCCGCGCGCACCGCCAGGTATCCGGCGTGCGGGCCGCCGAAGCCCATCGGCACCCCGAACCGTTGGGTGGTGCCGGCGGCGATGTCCGCGCCGATCTCCCCCGGCGCGCGCAGCACCGTCAACGCCAGCAGGTCCGCGGCCACCGTCACCAGCGCCCCGGCCGCGTGGGCCGCCGCCACCAGTGGCGTGTGGTCGCGTACCGTCCCCGACGCCCCCGGATACTGCAGGTGCAGGCCGAAGAACTCCCCCGGCGGCTCCTCGTCGACGTCCAGGTCCACCACGCGCACCTCGATGCCCAACGGCTGCGCCCGGCTGCTGATCACCGCGATGGTCTGCGGCAACGCGTCGGCGTCGACCACGTACACCGGGCTCTTGCTCCGCGACGCGCGCCGGGCCAGGGTCATCGCCTCCGCCGCGGCCGTGGCCTCGTCGAGCATCGACGCGTTCGCCGTGGCCAGCCCCGTCAGGTCCGTCACCATCGTCTGGAAGTTCAGCAGCGCTTCCAGCCGGCCCTGGCTGATCTCCGGCTGGTACGGGGTGTACGCCGTGTACCAGGCCGGGTTCTCCAGCATGTTGCGGCGGATCACCGCCGGGGTGTGCGTGCCGTGGTAGCCCAATCCGATCATGGACACGGCGACGGTGTTGCGGCCGGCGATCCGGCGCAGCTCGGCGAGGGCGTCGTGTTCGCTGGCCGGTTCCGGCAGGTCCAGGGTGCCGGGCCAGCGGATCACCTCGGGGATCGCCGCGTCCATCAGTTCGGCGATCGAGTCGTAGCCGACGGCGTCGAGCATGCGGCGCTCGTCGTCGCCGTCGGGGCCGATGTGGCGGGCGGCGAACTGCTCTGCGGTCATGTGGCGGCGCTCCCGGGTGAGGTCGACAGGTCGGCCTCCCCCTGAGTCGCACCCCGGGCAGGGCGCTCCACAGTGCCTGCCCACGTGGTCCTTCTGCCTGAGAGGTTCCGGGGAGGAAGCTGCCCCTTCGGCGCCGCCCGAACACCTCAGGCGGTCTCTCCCACGCGGGGTACCGGCATCCCCCACGCTACCAGCGTCGCCGTTACCAGCGGATGTCGTCCCCCGCGACCCGGATCACCCGCGCGTGGCCGCCACGTCGGCCGGTCGCGCGGCGGGGGCCAGCCGGTCGGCCAGCGCCGGCAGCACCACCCCCAGCGGCGCGTCGACGCGCACCGTGGCGTACCCGTCGCCCCGGGTTGGCCCCTGATTGACGATAAGCACCGGTTTGCCGCGTTTGGCCGCGTCGACGACGAACCGGCGGCCCGACAACACCGTCAACGACGAGCCGAGCACCAGCACCGCCCGCGCCCGCCGCACCAGGTCGAAACAGGTCGCCACCCGCGTCGGCGGCACCGTCTCCCCGAAGAACACCACGTCCGGTTTCAACATGCCGCTGCGACACACCCCACAGTCCACCGGCCGGAACCGGGCCACCTGCGCGTCGGGGAGGTCGACGTCGCCGTCCGGGTTCACCGCCGCCACCGTCGCCGCGAACCCCGGGTTCGCCTCCTGCAGCCGCCGGTCCAGCTCCCCGCGACCGACGCGGTTGCCGCAGTCCAGGCACACCACCTCGTCGAGGCGGCCGTGCAGCTCCACCACCGGCGCCGACCCGGCCGCAGTGTGCAGACCGTCGACGTTCTGGGTGATCACCGCGTCGACCAGCCCGGCGCGCTGCAACCGGGCCACCGCGGTGTGCCCGGCGTTCGGGGCCGCCCGGGCGATCGTGCGCCACCCCAGGTGACTACGCGCCCAGTATCGCCGCCGCGCCACCGGATCGCCCGTGAACGCCTGCACCGTCATCGGGTTGTGCCGGCGGGCCACACCGCTGGGCCCCCGGTAGTCCGGGATTCCCGAGTCGGTGGACAGGCCCGCGCCGCTGAGCACCACGACACCACCGCCGGCGAGCCCGTCCGCCACCGCGTCGATCGCCTCCGTCACGCCGTCCATGCTGCCCCAGCACCGCCCCCACCGGCCAACGCCGGCCCCGTGACCCTGCTCGCCCCCGGGCCGCTACCCGCCGAGGGCGTGGCGCAACTGGCGGTCGGCCTCGGCGGCCTGCGCCGCCTGCGCCCGCACCTGCTCCGCCTGCCCCGCCAGGTACGCCTGCCACCGGTCCACCTGCTGCTGCGCCGCCGCCAACGCCGCCGCCGATGCCGCCTGCCGGCCCTCCAGCTCCCGCACCCGCCCCAGCAACCGCAGCTCCTCCACCCGGGAGTCCGCCGCGTCCGGCAGGGTGTCGGGCACACCACCCGCCCGCCGGTACGCCTCGGCGACGATCTCCTCGGCCTGCCGCCGCGCGTCGGCGATGATCTCCGCCCCTTCCGCGCTGGCCTCGTCGATCGTGCGGTTGGCCTCCTCCTGCGCCCGCACCGCCAACTCGATCACCATCGGGTCCGGGCCCTGCGGGGCCGCGCTCGGCAACGCCCCGTGCCGCAGCATCTCCACCTGCTGCACCAGCGCGTCGTTCTCCCGGCGCAACCGTTCCAGCTCACCGTGCAGCAACACGACCCGCTCGTCGGCCGACCGGGCCACGTCGGCAACCTCGTCGACCGGCAACCAGTCACCCCCACGGAACCGGCGGGCCTGAAGGGCACCCACCGCCCGCATGGTGCCACCTGTCCGATCACCCGCGTCGACGCTCATCGGGCCCCCGTCCCGCTCAGGTCCCGCTGCGCCGCAGCGGCGGCCAACGGCGGATACTGGCAGTGGTCGTACGCCTCGGCCAGGATCCGCTGCGCCGCCACCCCCGAACCCCGCAGCGCCCCGATCGTCTGGCGCGTCATCTCGGGGCTGCCGCACACCAACACGTCGGCCTCCCGCCACGGCCCCAGCCGCACCGCCGTGTCACCGGCCGTGCCCACCGCACCCGACCACCCCCAACCCGACTGCACCGTCGGCACGTACCGCAGCCATCCCTGCGCCGCGACCGCCAACTCCCGCACCGCCGCGTCGTCGTACAGGTCCTCGGGGGTCCGGCCGCCCACCACCAACGTCGTCGACCGCCCCGGCCCCGCCCGTAACGCCTCCACCACCGCCCGCAACGGCGCCAACCCCGTACCTCCGGCCACCAGCAGCAACGGCAGGTGCGGCGACCTGTCGTACGACGACAACGCCGTCCCGGTCGGCGAGCCCAGCAGCACCTGGTCGCCCACCCGCAGGCGGCGCACCAGGTGCGTCGAGAACCGGCCCGCCGCCCGCACGTGGAACTCGATCGTGCCGTCGGCGCGCGGCGCGTTCGCCGGTGACAGGTACCGCCACAGCCGCAACTGCGGCACCTGCACCGGCAGGGACTGCCCCGGCAGGTAGTCACACAGGTAGTTCGGGCGCACCGTGAACACGCACACGTCCACGCGGCGCCGCTGCACCCCGAGGACCTCCGCCTCCCACACCGGCGGCGACGACCGCTGCGCGTCCGCCGCGCCCGTGAGCATCAACCGCGACACCACCTCGTACGCCGCCGCCCAGTCCGCCCGCAGCTGCGGCGTCCACCGCGGCCCGAGGAACCGCTCCAACGTCGCCAGCAACGCCTGCCCCACCCACAGGTAGTGGCCCTGCCCCAACGGCACCGCCCGGCCCTGCCGGTCCGTGCCCCGGAACCGGCGGTGGTCGGCGCCCAGCCGCCGCGTGAACCCGGCCAGCTCCCGCTCGTCGTCGACGTGACTCACGATGTGCCCCAACGCGGCCAGCAGCTTGTCCTCCTGGTAGCGCATGTTCGTCGGGAACATCGACCGGACCTCCGGCGCGATCGTGAACAGCGTCGCGTAGAAGTACTTCGCCGCCTCCGGACCCGCCACCCGCAACTGCGCCCAACTCTGCCGCAACGCCGCGACGTCCATTCTCAGTCCTCCCGCCGGCGGGCCGCGTCGTGCCGCTCCCGCAGGGTCGCCTCCGGCGCGCCGGCCGACCCGTACGCCCGCGGCGCCGGCCACAGGTTCGGGTTCGGGACCCTCGGGTCGTAGTAGCGGTGGTACACCGCGTGCAACGCCGCCCACCCGACGCTGCCGTTGAGCCACGACCAGTCACCGTGCACCGGCCGTCCCGCCCGCTCCTCCTGCGCGCAGAACCTCATGAACAACTCCGACTCGGTGTGCGGATCCGACACCCGCACCCCCGCCAGCCGGAACGAATGCAACACCGCCTGGTTGATCACCAACGCGGCGTGTTCCCGCCACAGCGTGTCCTCCCGCGACGTGTCCAACTCCAACCCCCGCGCCACCGGCAGCAACTGGTCGTACCGGTCCGGGTCACCCATGTTCCGGGTGCCGATCTCGTCACCGAGGTAGTGGCCGTTGAACGGCGCGCAGCTGTAGTCCACCCCGCCGACGCGCAACCGCATGTTGCTGATGACCGGCAACGCGTGCCACCGCAACCGCAGTCCCGCGAACCACGGATACGCCGGATGCGTCAACGCGACCTCCCGCACCAGGTCCCGCGGCACCTCCACCAGCGTCGGATCCTCGTACGCCGTCTCGATCACCCACGGCAACAGGTCGAACCGGCCCGGCGCCGGCGGTGGCCGCCAGCCCAGACCCACCGCCGCGTCCGTCATCGGCGCCTGCGCCGGGTCACCCACCACCGACCCGTCGGCGCACCGGTGGCCGCAGTACCGGATCAGCTGGTCGTTCCAGATCCGCGCCCGCGGACCCACCCCCGGCCGGTCGGGGGCGAACACCGTCATCACCGACTGGATCCGCCCGCCGTTGTCCGCCGCCGCCAGGTGCCGCGCCAGCTCCCCCGCGATCCCCGCCACGGTCGTCACGTCCCGGCGGTCGCGCACCCGCAGGCCAGCCCACCGCACCCGGCCCACACACCGCGCCGACTGCCGCCACGCCACCTTCGCCCCGTGTGTCAACTCCTCGCGGGTGTGCCGGTACGTGCCCGTCAGCGCGATCTCCTCCCGCACCTGCGCGACCCGCGCGGCAAGCCCCGGCAGCCGCCGCTCCGCGTGGAACAGCTGCAGGAACTCCACCGCCTCGGCGAGCACGTCGCCCACCGGCGCGGCCGGCGGCACGTTCCCCGGCCCATGCGCCACCGGACACACCGGGGCGGCCCCGCCCACGGCGGGCCCGTGGACATCCATCAGGGTCACGGCGGCATGACTGTCAGTCTGCACTTGGGTTCAAATCCGATCGTCGGGCAGCGCCGTCGCCACAACACGCGTCGTCCCGCCCCCGACCAACCGGGGCCGTCACCGCACTCAGCGACGGTGACGCCACCACGGCAAGCCGCGAACGCCGCCACATAGGATTACCGGCAACGCAAAAGCTGTCAACTGGCCGACACATGGCGGGAACGCGCACAAGCGATGGTCCCGCACCAAAGCGGACCACACAGGACAGTCGACCGCCGCCCCGCCCACCAGCGCCGGCACCCGCCGGCTCGGCCGATCACCCCGCCCGACGCCGGGCCCGGCGGGCCGCCAACTCGTCCTCCACCGCCTCGTCGCCCGCAACCCCCGACGCCGGCTCGGCCGGCTCGGCCGGCAGATGCGACAACGAACCCTCGATCTCCTTGAACGCCCCACCGATGGCGATACCGAACACGCCCTGGCCACCCTGCAACAGGTCGACCACCTCCTCCGGCGACCGGCACTCGTACACCGTCGTCCCGTCCGAGATCAACGTGATCCCCGCCAGGTCGGCCACGCCACGCGACCGCAGCGCCTCGATCGCCTTGCGGATGTTCTGCAACGACACCCCGGCGTCCAACAGGCGCTTGACGACCTTCAACACCACCAGGTCGCGGAACGAGTACAACCGGGACGTCCCCGACCCCGACGCGTCCCGCACGCTCGGCACCACCAGCGCCGTGCGCGCCCAGTAGTCCAGCTGCCGGTACGTGATGCCCACCGCGTGGCACGCGGTCACACCCCGGTAGCCCACCGCACCGTCACCCTCAGTCGCCGGCCCCGCCGGCACCACACCCGTTTCCTGCGCTTGCGTGCCAGGCTCGGGATCTCGCGGCTCGTGCATCCGGACCAACCTCCCCGCCAGTGCGGTGACACGTCGCATCCGGGACGTGCACCCCTCGACACGGCAACCCTATAGCGCCCTTGAGGAGTTACCGTGCAGGAACGGTCGCGACACGCCGCGCAGCCACGGCAAAGATCAACCCACCACCATGGCCGGTCACCCACGGTGACCACGCCTAGGGGGTGGGGAAAGGGTCAGAGCGGTCAGCCCGCGAAGTCCTCCGGGCGCACCTGCTCCAGGAACTCGCGGAACTTCTCCACCTCGTCCTCCTGCTCGTCCGGGATCACGATCCCCGCCTCCGAGAGGACCTGCTCGGCACAACGAATCGGCGCACCGACCCGCAACGCCAACGCGATCGAATCACTCGGCCGCGCCGACACCCGCACCCCGTCGTCACCGATCAACAGATCGGCGTAGAAGACGTTCTCCTTCAGCTCGGTGATCTCCACCGCCCGCAACGGCGCCTGCAGCGCCGCCAGCACGTCCCGCAACAGATCATGCGTCAACGGCCGCGCTGGCGTGACTCCCTGCTGCTCGTACGCGATCGCCGTCGCCTCCACCGCACCGATCCAGATCGGCAGGTAGCGATCCCCCTCGACCTCCCGCAGCAGGACGATCGGCTGGTTGCTGGGCAGCTCCACCCGAACCCCGACCACGCTCAGCTCGCGCACCGCCGCCTCCGTGTCGTTGTCACCTACGCCCGTACCGCGACCTTCCCTGCACGGTACACGGACCGCGACGCGCACAACCCATGCGCTACCCGCACGCCCCGCGCCAGAGAAGGGGTTACCCCGGCAAGCCTACGACACGCCCCCGAAAGCCGACCCCGCCCACCGCGCACCCCACCAACGCCGTGGGGGGGGGGGCGCCCCCCCCCCCC
>NZ_JBHUVA010000054.1:0-45189 GCF_042670805.1 Micromonospora sp. NPDC057141
CCCGCCCGGGTGCGTTCCCCGGGCGGCCGGTGCCCCTCGATCAGTCGACGAGCACTCCACACCCGACGGTGGTGATCGAGCCGGTGAGGCCGCTGGACAGGTCCGAGGCGAGGTACACGGCGGTGCCGGCCACGTCCGCCAGGGTCACCGCCCGGCCCAGCAGCGGGTTCGGCAGGCCCGGCTTGGCGGCGAGCATGTCCTCGAGCGTCGCCCCGTTCGCCTCGGCCGCACGCCGCCACGTCTCGCGGACGTACGAGCCGTGCTGCACGCTCTCCGGGATCGCGTCGGGACGCAGGCAGACCACCCGCACCCCGAACGGGCCCACCTCGCCGGCCAACTCCCGGGCGAGCGACTCGATGCCGGCGCAGGCCACGCCGAAGCCACCCGAGGGCATGGGCGCCCGCGCGGCGGACGTCGACAGCACGACGACGACCCCGCTGCGCTGCTCCACCATCCGCCGCGCCGCCGCCGCCGTGGTGAGGAACTGGGTGCGCACGAAGGTGTTCATCGGCAGCAGGAAGTCGTCCAGGCCCAGCTCGCGCAGCGGGACGCCCTGCACGTGGTCCAGGCCGACGGCGTTGAACGACACGTCGATGCTCCCGGCCCGCTCGGCGACCAGCGCCGCGTGGGCGTCGACCGACTCCTGGTCGAGCGCGTCGACCTGGTGGGCGTACGCCCGGCCGCCGTCGGCGGCGATCTCCTTGGCGAGCATCTCGACCCGGTCGAGGTGGTGGCCGGCCAGGTAGACCGTGGCGCCCTCCCGGGCGTACGCGCGCGACACCGCGCTGCCCAGCGCGCCCGCGGCGCCGTAGACGATCGCCGTCCTGTTCTCCAGCAGCATGTCTGATCCCCTCGTCATGGGCGGGTCCGGCGACGCCGGACCGGGTTCGTCAGACCGACGGGCGACCCACGGGGAAATATACATTTACCGCCGATTTATCGGGCTTGATCCGCAGAGCTGCCGGTGACCTCCGCCAGCCGGTCCCGCAGGTACCGGCGCTCGACGTCGTTGCCGACGAGCTCCAGCGCCCGCCGGTACGCCCCGGCCGCCTCGGCGCGCCGGTCCAGCCGGCGCAGCAGGTCGGCGCGGACGGCCGGGACGAGGTGATGGCCGGCCAGCTCGCCCGAGCGCTCCACCTGCGCCAACAGCTCCAGGCCCCGCTGCGGCCCGTGCGCCATCCCGACCGCCACCGCCCGGTTGAGCCGCACCACGGCCGACGGCGTCAGCTCGGCCAGCTCGGCGTAGAGCCCGGCGATCTGGGCCCAGTCGGTGCGCGCGGCGTCGGGGGCGCTCGCGTGGCAGGCCGCGATCGCCGCCTGCACCTGGTAGGGGCCCGGCCGCCCGTGGCGCAGCGCCCGCTCCAGCAGCGCCATCCCCTCGGCGGCCCGGCCCCGGTCCCATCGCCGGCGGTCCTGCCGCTCCAGCGGCACCAGGTCGCCGTGGGCGTCGGTGCGGGCGTCGCGCCGGGCGTCGTGCAGCAGCAACAGCGCGAGCAGCCCGAGGGTCTCCGGGTCGTCGGGCAGCAACTGGGCCAGCAGGTGGCCCAGCCGCACGGCCTCCGCGCACAGCCCGCGCCGCAGCAGGTCCGCGCCGGTCGTCGCGGCGTACCCCTCGGTGAACAGCACATACAGCACCGCGCGCACCGCCACGGCCCGGCCGGGCAGCTCGGCGGCCGGCGGCAGCTCGCCGCGCAGGCCGGCCTCGCGGACGCCGCGCCGGGCTCGCACCAGCCGCTGGGCGAGGGTGCCCGGCGCGACCAGCAGGGCGCGGGCGATCTCCGCCGGGCCGAGCCCCACGACGGTACGCAGGGTCAGCGCGACCTGCGACGTCAGCGACAACGCGGGATGGCAGCAGGTGAAGATCAGCCGGAGCTGGGCGTCACGGATCACCGGCGGCACCGGCGGGGCGTCGTCGTACGCCGAAAGGATGGCCGCGGCCTCGCGCAGCCGGGCGGCGGCCATCCTTTCGTGCCGCAGCCGGTCGACGGCCCGATTGCGCGCCACGGTCGTCAGCCAGGCCCCGGGCCGGCGCGGTACGCCCTCGCCGCGCCAGCGCTCCAGCGCGGCGGCGAACGCGTCCTGCGCGCAGTCCTCGGCCAGGGCACGGTCCCTGGTGAGGGCGACCAGGACGCCGACGAGCTGGGCGTATTCCCGGCGGAACGCCCCGGCCACGGCGGCGTCGACCGTGAAGGTCACCGGGTCCAGACCGGCCTCACCTCGATGGCGCCCAGCGCGGCGAACGGGTGCAGGGCGGCGAGCTCCGTCGCCTCGTCGAGGTCCGCGCAGCGCAGCAGGACGAACCCGCCCACCTGCTCCCGGGCCTCGATGAACGGCCCGTCGGAGACGAGGGTGGCCCCGGCCCGGGAGCGCACGGTGCGGCCGGCGCGGCCGGGGCGCAGGCGCTGCCCGCCCGCGAACGCCCCGCGGCGGCGCACCTCGTCGAGCCAGGCCCGGTGCCGGGGGTGCTCGTCAATCTCCGCCGGGCTCAGCTCGCCGGCTTCGTCGTGATAGATGACCAGTGCATACTCCACCATCCCCTCCCAGGTCCGCGCATTACAACGAGGCAGCACGCAGGAAGAAGCGGGGGGTGGTCGGCTCGGCCAGTCTTGGTGCAATCCATGCCCGCCGAGGAGGCATCCATGCGTCAATCACAGGTCACCGTCAACGGTGTCGACATCGCATACCGTGAACTGGGCGAGGGCCCCCTGGCCCTGCTGGTGCACGGGTTCCCGTTCACCCCCGACTCGTTCCGGCACCTGGTGCCGGTGCTGGTCGACGCCGGCTACCGGGTCGTGACCCCGTGGACCCGCGGCTTCGCCCCCAGCTCCGTCCCGCCGCCGGGCCGCGAGCACATCCGCGACATGGTGGCCGACGTCAACGCCCTGCACGAGGTGCTCGGCGGCGACGAGCGGGCGGTGCTGATCGGGCACGACTTCGGGGCCGCCGTCGCGTGGGCCGCCGTGGCGCAGGAGCCGCAGCGGTGGTCACGGCTGGTCGCCTGCGACGTGCCGCCGTTCCAGTTCTTCGGCGAGTATCTCCTCGACCCCCGGGGCATCAACGTGCAGGCCCACTTCTGGTTCTTCCAGATGGCCGCCGCCGACGAGCTGGTCGCCGCCAACGACCTGGCCTTCCTCGAGTTCATGCTGCACAAGTACTCGCGCGACGGCTACGACGTCACGCAGGACCTGGCCGCTATCCGGGCCGCCCTCGGCAAGCCGGAGAACCTGCACGCCGCCCTGGGCATGTACCGGACCAACTTCCCGCCGGCGACGTTCGGCACCCCGGAGTGGGCGGCCGAGCAGGGGGCGCTGTGGGGTGCCCTGCCGACCCAGCCGACGCTGAACATCTTCGGCGTGCAGGACGTCGCCTTCGCGATGGACGAGGAGAAGCTCGCCCGGATCGTCGAGGCCCTGCCGAAGGGGTCGGCCGGCGCCCTGGTCCCCGACTCGCGGCACGTCCCGCTCACCGAGCAGCCGGAGATCACCAACGCCCACATCCTGCGCTTCCTGACCGAGACGGCCTGACCGTCCGATCAGGACACTCGTCCGGCTCCGGCCGGGTCCGGCGGAATCCGCCCGCCCGGCCGGAAACCGTTGGTACTCCTACGGTGGGTACCACTGACAGTGTCATCCTCGTCGGTCATACTGAGTCGCATGAATCCGCTGGGCGAGTTCCTCCGATCGCGACGCGGCGTCATCCGCCCGCAGGACGCCGGCCTGACCCGCTACGGCGAGCGCCGGCGGGTCTCCGGGCTGCGCCGCGAGGAGCTGGCCCAGCTCGCCGGGGTCAGCGTCTCCTACTACACCCGGCTGGAGCAGGGCCAGGCGCACAATGTGTCCGACGAGGTGCTCGACGCGGTCGCCCGGGCGTTGCAGCTCGACGGCGACGAGCGGGCCCACCTGTTCGTGCTGGCCCGCCCCGGCCGGGCGGCGACCGACCGGGCCGCCCGGGGCGACATCACGCCGCCGGCCCTGCACCAGATGCTCGCGATGATGCCCGACGTGCCGGCGATGGTGCTCGGCGTCGCGACCGACGTGCACGCCTGGAACCCGCTGGGCCACGCGCTGCTCGCCTGGCACCTCGACGAGGCGCCCAACATGGGCAGCTCGGTCTTCCTCGACCCCCGGATGCGCGAGCTGTATGCCGACTGGCCGGGCAAGGCCCGCTCGGTGGTGGCCTACCTGCGGATGGCCGTGGGTCGCTACCGGGGCGACCGCCGGGTCGTCGGGCTGGTCGAGGAGCTGCTGTCGCGCAGCCCGGAGTTCGCCGGGATGTGGGCCGAGCACCCCGTCAGCACCTGCGAGACGATGACCTACGACATGGCCCACCCGGTGGTGGGGGCGCTGACGGTCAACCAGCACACGCTGCGGCTGGAGGAGACCCCCGAGCTGATGCTGGTGACGTTCACCGTCGAGGCCGGCTCGCCGTCGGCCGCGGCGCTGCGGATGCTCGGCGGCATCCCCCGCCGCGCCCCGGCCCCGGTTGCCGTGCCCACCCCCCGGCACAGCGTCACCGTCCCCTGAGCCACCCGCCTCAGCGCACGGAACCCGCCCGCCCAGAACCCCGCACCCAGCCGCCCACACACACGGCGGCGGCCGGCTCCCTGGGGACGGCCTGCGCCGCCCGGCCGGGAACCGGCCGCCCCGACGGGTGGGGCGCGACCGCGCCCCACCGCGCCGACGTCACTGCGTCCCGGCCTCCACCGGCTGCGCGGCCGCGCCCTCGTGGCGCACCCGGAACTTGTTGACCCCGGTCCACCAGTTCTCGCCCGGGTCGGCGGCCTCGTCGGAGTCGTAGCGGTCGTGGTGCCGCCACCAGTCCCACGGGTGCGCCAGCCCCTCCTCCTGCCGGCCCAGCGGGGTGACGTCGAGGTAGTTGTAGGTGTTGATGAACACCTCGCCGCCCCGGTCGAACACCGAGCTGGCGTGGAAGATCCTCTCGCCTTCGCGGATGAACGAGCTGACCGCCGGCAGCTCACCCTTCTCCATCGAGACGTTGAAGTCGTAGTTGAAGTCGCTGCCGAACGACGAGACCCACGGGATGTGGCTCCAGCCCATCCGGGCCTTGAACTGCTCGATCTTCTCGATCGGGGCGCGGGCGATCATCACGAACGAGGTGTCCCGCGCGTGCATGTGCGACAGGTTCCCGACGTTGTCGGCCTGCATCGAGCAGCCGACGCAGCCCTCCTTCGCCTCGGGGGCGAACATGAAGTGCCGCACGATGAGCTGGCGGCGGCCCTGGAACAGGTCGAGCAGCGTCACCCGGCCGGCAGGCGAGTCGAACACGTACTCCTTCTCCACCGGCACCACGGGCATGGCCCGGCGGGCGGCGCTGAGCTGGTCGCGGGCGCGGGTCAGGGCCTTCTCCTCCTCCAGGAGCTTCTCCCTGGCCGTGGTCCATTCCTCACGCGAGACGATCTGCGGAAAACTCATCGTTCCTCCCTCAGCTGTCGCCGCCGGGCCGGGGGGAGGCCGGGCGACACCTGCGAGCCTGGCATGGGCCCGATCCACCGACTTCTCTGCTCTTGCCCTTCCCGCCGGCCTTCCTGCAACGGGGCCGGACTACCGTCCGAATAGGACACCTGGTGACAGTCCGGAAGGGACGGCGGGCAATCCGGAAGAGGTTACGGCACGCGGAGTGTGACAGCGTCGAGAGCGCCTGACCGACACGACCCCGGCCGATCCGGTCGCCCCGTTGAGGAGGACACGTGCCCACGACCACCGAAGCACCCACCCGCGAGGAGCTGGTCCAGCGGGCGGCGGGTCTCGTCCCGCTGATCCGCAAGCACGCGGCGTGGCAGGAGGAGAATCGCCGGCTCCACGACGAGACGGTAGCCGCGATCGAGGAGGCGGGGCTGTTCAAGCTCCGCACGCCCCGCCGCTACGGCGGGTACGAGGTGGACACCCGCACGCTCGTGGCGGTCGCCACCGAGCTGGGGCGGGGCGACGCCAGCACCGCCTGGGTCACCTCGGTGCTGTGGATCCCCACCTGGCTCGCCGGGCTGTTCCCCGACGAGGCCCAGAACGAGGTGTTCGCCGTCCCCAACGCCCGGGTGTGCGGCACCAACAGCGTCGGCGGCACGGCCGTGCCCACCGACGGGGGCGTCGTCGTCAACGGCAGCTGGCACTTCATCAGCGGGGCCCACCACGCGCAGTGGCAGGAGATCGCGGTGGTCGTGGTGCGCCCGGACGCCGAGCCGGAGCCGATCATGGCGCTGGTGCCGATCGGCAGCCTGGAGATCGTCGACGACTGGTACACCACCGGCCTGACCGCCACCGGCAGCGTCACCACCGTGGTCCGGGACCTGTTCGTCCCGAGCAGCCACATCATCCCGATGAGCGCGGCGATGATTCCGCAGGGCCTGTCGCAGGGCAACGCCGACTCCCCCATCTGGCGCACCCCGGCCGCGCTGAACGCGGCGGCGTCCGGCGTGGGCGTGGCCGTCGGCGTGGCCAAGTCCGCCCGCGACGAGTTCTTCGACCGGCTGCCCGGCCGGAAGATCACCTACACGGAGTACGAGAACCAGAGCGAGGCCCCGGTCACCCACCTGAAGGTCGGCACCGCGCTCATGAAGATCGAGCAGGCCGAGTTCCACGCGTACCACGCCGCCGACCTGGTCGACAGCAAGGCGGCCACCGGCGCCGAGTGGACCCTCGAAGAGCGGGCCCGGGTGCGCGCCGACCACGGCTGGGCGACCCGGCTGGCCAAGGAGGCGGTGGACATCTTCGCCTCCGCCAGCGGCGGCACCTCCATCTACCGCGACGTGCCGATCCAGCGGATCGTCCGGGACGTCAACGCGATGAGCCTGCACGGGCTGATCAACCCCGACACCAACACCGAGCTGTACGGGCGGGTCGTCTGCGGCCTGGGCCCGAACACCCTGTTCGTCTGAGCCCTCCCGCGCGGTTCTTCCCGCCCTTCCGCGCGGATCCTCTGAGCTTTCCCGCACGTGGCGGGCCGCCCGGCGCACCCCCTCGCCGGGCGGCCCGTCGCACCACCCGGGCACCCCGGGGCCGGCTCCGCGGCGGCGGCGTCAGCCCAGCGCGGCGACCCGGGGACGCAACCCGTCGATCAGCTCCGGCGGGGCGGCGAGCACCCGGCTGCCGCTCACCTCGACGGCCGCGCCGGCCTCGACGGCGATCACCAGACCCGCCGCCCAGTCCCACCGGAAGGCGCGATCCTCGACGTACGCGTCGCACCGGCCCGCCGCGATCCAGGCCAGGGCCAGCGCGGTGGAGCCGAGCATCCGCACCCCGCGCACGTCGCCGGCCAGGTCGGTGACCACGGCCGCCTGCACCCTGCGGTGGGCCACGTCGTACGCGTACCCGGTGGCGAGGACGACCTCGTCGAGAGCGGGGCCGGCGGGCCGGGCCAGCGGGGCTTCGCCGAGGAACGCGCCCCGACCCCGGACGGCGTGGAACAGCTCGCCGTGCACCGGGTCGAGAACCACCCCGACCACCGGCCGCCAGCCGTCCGGCGTCTCCTCCTCGCAGGCCACGCTCACGCACCAGAACGGCATCCCGGAGACGTAGTTCACCGTGCCGTCGAGGGGGTCCAGCACCCAGCGCAGCCCGGAGCGGCCGGCGTGGCTGCTGCCCTCCTCGGCGACGATGCCGTCGGCGGGCCGGCGGGCGCGCAGCAACTCCACGATGCGCGCCTCGCTGGCCCGGTCCGCCTCGCTCACCAGGTCGGTGGCGGACGTCTTGTGGTCGACCCGCCCGTGGTCGCCGAAGCGCCGCAGCAGCTCCCGTCCGCCGAGCCGCGCCGCCTCCTCGGCGACCCGCCGGCAGTCGTCCAGCTCGGCACCGCTGACCATCGCGTTCTCCTCGTGTCGGCCGCAGGGACGGTCGAGATCGTCGCACCGGAACTCGCCCGGCACCAGTCGCGCGGATGGCCGGCCGCCGTACCGCCCCTTGGTCGGTTCGGGCACACTGGGGGTCGGCGCCCGGGACATCGACGCCCGCCGACCTGCCCCGACGCCGACGCGCCACGGGGAGGCGGTGCGCCATGGGCGGCACGTCGGGCACGGCAGACCGGCTGTTGGCCCGGATCCGGGACGGGATCATCGGCGAGGGTGAGGTGCTGGACGGCCCCTACGGGCCGCGCCGGATCACCTACGCCGACTACACCGCCTCGGGCCGGGCCCTGGACTTCGTCGAGGACGCCGTCCGGGACTGGGTGCTGCCCCGCTACGCCAACACCCACACCGAGAGTTCCGCCACCGGCCTGGCGACGGGGCGGCTGCGCGAGGACGCCCGGCAGATCGTCCACGACGCCGTCGGCGGGACCGACGACCACATCGTCGTCTTCTGCGGTTCGGGGGCCACGGCGGCGGTCGACAAGCTGATCGGGATGCTCGAACTGCGGCTGCCGGACGGGCCGGCCCGCCGCCACGGCCTGCTCGACCGCATCCCGCCCGGGCAGCGGCCGGTGGTGTTCGTGGGCCCCTACGAGCACCACTCCAACGAGCTGCCGTGGCGCGAGACGTACGCCGACGTGGTCGTCATCGGCGCGGACGCCGACGGGCACATCGACCGGGCCGAGCTGGCCGCGCAGCTGGCCCGGCACGCGGGTCGGCCGCTGCGGGTCGGCAGCTTCTCCGCGGCCTCCAACGTGACGGGCATCCTCTCCGACGTCGACGCGATCGCCGCCCTGCTGCACGCCCACGGCGCGTTGTCGTGCTGGGACTACGCCGCCGCCGGCCCGTACGTGCCGATCCGGATGGGCGAGTCGACGCCGGGGGCCGCCGACGGCAAGGACGCGGTCTTCCTGTCCCCGCACAAGTTCGTCGGCGGCCCGCAGACGCCCGGTGTCCTGGTGGTGCGCCGGGACCTGGCCCGCAACCGGGTGCCGACGACCCCGGGTGGCGGCACGGTGGCGTTCGTGGACCCGGTCGGTCACCGCTACCTCGACGACCCCGTCGCCCGGGAGGAGGGCGGCACGCCGGCGATCGTCGAGTCGATCCGGGCGGGGCTGGTGTTCGCCCTCAAGCAGGCCGTCGGCACCGACGTCATCCGGGCCCACGAGGAGCGGCTGTGGTCGCGGGCGCTGCGCCGCTGGTCGGCGAACCCGGGGATCGAGGTCCTCGGGAGCACCCGGGCCCACCGGCTGCCCATCGTGTCTGTGCAGATCCGCCACGGCGACCGCCACCTGCACCACAACTTCGTCGTCGCGCTGCTCAACGACCTGTTCGGCATCCAGGCACGCGGGGGATGTTCCTGCGCGGGGCCCTACGGGCACCGCCTGCTGGCGATCGACGAGGGGCGCTCCCGCGCGTTCCGGGAGGAGATCGCCCTCGGCTGCGAGGGGATCAAGCCCGGCTGGGCACGGCTCACCTTCAACTACTTCGTCTCCGACGTGGTCGCCGACTACCTCGTCGACGCGGTCGACCTGATCGCCCGCCACGGGCACCGGCTGCTGGCCGACTACCGGTTCGACGCGCGCAGCGGCCTGTGGCGTCACCACCGCGGCCCGGGGCGGCCGCTGCGCCTGGCCGACCTGGGCCCTCTGCTGGTCGGCGACGCGCTGCCCACCGGCCGGCGGGAGCGGGTCGGCGAGGAGGCCCTCGCCGGATACCTGCACGAAGCGCGCCGGATCCTCGCCGGCCGGGACGACCGCCTCGACGAGGGCCCGACCGGCCTGCCGCCCGGCGTCGAGGCGCTGCGCTGGTTCCACCTCCCGCCGGCCTGCACGGCGCCTCTGGACGCGCCGTCGCCGCACTGACCGGGTCGGCCGACCGGACGGCCGCGCCCGATCGGCCGCACGCCTCAGTTGATGGTGACCGAGTAGGAGCTGGTGGTGACCTGACCGTTGCCGGTGAAGATCTCCGGCCCCGCCTGGACACTGGTCAGATACTTCGAGCTGCTCATCCAGCCCCGGGCGACCAGGTCGTTGGTGAAGTCGCGGATGTTGAGGTTCGCGTTGGTGGTGTTGCTGGTCCGCACGTACGAGTAGACGTTCCAGGTGCCGACGTAGCCGCGCCAGATCTCCCAGGTGGTGCCACCGATGGTGACGGTGCCCTGGCGGCTGCCCGCCGGGGACGCGTTGGAGCGGTACAGCCAGATCATCAGCTCGTCGGTGGGCTGGTCGGCGGAGCCCGGGCTGGCCATCGGGTGCAGCCAGCAGTCGTAGGCGACGTTCTGGTTGACGGTGCCGTTCTGCGTGACGCTGAACTGCCAGCTGGTCCAGATGCACTGGCTACCCGAGCCTGTCCCGGCGCCCCACTGGTTGTTGGGGATCCAGTACTTGCCGATGTCGATCGCGGCGGGGTGGTCGGGGGCGGGGTGGTGGTCGTCGGGGGCGTCGGGCCGTTGCAGGTCACCCCGTTGACCGCGAAGTTGGTGGGCACCGGGTTCGCGCCGCTCCACGAGCCGGTGAAGCCGAAGCCGGCGGTGCCACCCGTGCCGATCGCGCCGTTGTACGCGACGTTCGTCGCGGTCACCTGAGCGCCACTCTGGGCCACCGTGGCGTTCCACGCCTGCGTCACCTGCTGGCCGGAGGCGTACGTCCAGGTGAGCCGCCAGGACGTCAACGGGTCGCCGAGGTTGGTGACCACCCACGCACCCACCCACCGCTCTCGCCGATCTTGCAGTTTGGGCCCCCCGAACGGGTGGTTGGCACCATTTGCCGGGGCCGCAAGTGCAAGATCGGCCGCAATCCATCGAGGGATGTCACTGCGACGGTACGGTAGTCGTCAGCCGCCCGTCAACGCAGCCGACCCGCGCCACCACCCCGCCCACGGCAAGGAGCGCGACCGTGGCCGCGCCGGACCCGACCGGGAACCGGATCCGGCGCGGGCACGGCGATCACACCCGGGTCGGGGCCGCCGAGAAGTCGCCGGTGGCGGTTCCCGTGCGCACGCGACGGGAGACGATGACGCCGAAGACGGCTGCGGTGAAGAACATGACGAAGCCGTACGTCACCGACGGCATCGCCATCGTGGAGTTGTCGAGCAGCGTCGGGCTCATCCCGATGGTGATGGCCAGGCTGGCGTTGTGCAGGCCGATCTCGAACGCCGAGGCGATCGACTCCCGCTCGCCGACGCGCAGCAGCCGGGGGCCGAAGTAGCCGAGGGCCATGCTGATCAGGTTGAACGCCACCACCGCGAGGATGATCTCGCCGAGGATGTCGAACACCTCCTCGCCGAGGCCGGCGATGACGCTGGAGATCATCAGGATCAGCACCACCACCGACAGGACCTTGACGGCGCGTTCCATACGCGCGGCGGCGCTGGTGAACCTCGCGCGGATCGCCATGCCGATCGCGATCGGGATCAGCACCAGGGCGAACACCTGGATCACCTTGTCGAACTGGAGGCCGATCGAGCTGTCCGAGCCGAGGAAGCCCGCCACCGACAGGTTCACGATGATCGGCAGGGTGAACAGCGCGAGCACCGAGTTGACGGCGGTCAGCGAGATGTTGAGCGCCAGGTCACCCTTGAACAGGTGGCTGTAGAGGCTGGCCGTGCTGCCGCCCGGCGAGGCGGCGAGCAGCATCATGCCGACCGCCAGCTCGGGTCGCAGGTCGAACGCGACGACCAGGCCCAGGCAGATCGCCGGCAGGATCAGCATCTGGGAGACCAGGCAGACGACCATCGCCTTGGGGTATCGCACCACCCGGCGGAAGTCGTCGAGGGTCAGCGTGAGGCCGAGCCCGAGCATGACGATGCCGACGGCGATGGGGAAAAGTATGAGCACGGTGTCGTTACTCATGATGACTCCGCCTTCCGGTATGAGAGATCCATGAATCTCACACCGTCGGCCAGCACCCCGGTTCTCGGATCTTGCCCTATGCGGAGCCCTTATCGGCGTCAGGTGCACAGTGGACCATGAGCGGGTAAAACGGCAGGTGGTACGGCCGAAGGATCAGGCGGAGGGCGGCACACGGCGCTGGCGGCGGTGGCCCGCGGGGTCGGTGTCGCCGATCGGACAGCTGGGGCGACGGTCGGCCGCGTTGATCGCGTCTACTGTCGAGGCCGCCGCGCCGCCACCCGTCCGGTGGCGGGTCGTCGGCGCACCGCCGATCGGAAGGCTCAAGTGGACCGGGCATCGACTCCCGCTCCGGCGGGAGAGGAAGCCGCCGATTCCGGCCCGCCGCCCAACCGGCGCCGGGTTCAGGCGCTCACCCGCCGGCTGGACCGTCTCACTGCGAGCTACCGCCAGGCCGAGCAGCGGATCATCGAACTCGACCATGAGCTGCGCGACCGCACCGACGACAACGGGCGGCTGCGCGCCGAGGTGGATCGACTGACGGAGGCAGTCGAACTCCTCGGCGCCCGACTGGCGGCTTTCGGCGACCTGACGCCCGAGCGGCTACGACAGCAGGCGGCCGAGCTCGACCGGGAGGCCGCCGCCCGGCTCGCCGACGCCGACGAACGGGCCCGTCTGCTGATCGCCGACGCCGAGCAGCAGACAGAGCAGGCGCGCCAACGCAGAGTACGGCTGCTCGGCGCGGTCCAGGAGGAGGCCGAGCTGTTGCGGCGCGCCACGCGGGCGGAGCTGGCCGAGCAGGCGGCGGCAGCCGACGAGAGGAACGCGGCCACCCGGCGGTCGATGATTGACCAGGTCGACCGACAGTGCTCCCGGATGTTGGCCGAGGCGGCGACCCTGGCCAGGGAACTGCTCCAACTCGCCGATCCCGAGCAGGCCCGGACGGAGGCCCACGAACAGGCCTGGGAGCTGGTGCGCACCGCCCGGCGTGAGGCCGAGAAGATCCTGGCCGAGGCGGCCACGGAGGCCGGGGAGATCCTGGCCGAGGCAGCCACGGAGGCCGAGGAAATCCTGGCCGAGGCGCGGGAGAAAGCGGACCGGGGGCCCGTCGTCACCCGCCGGCAGGGCGGCAGCATCGCCCCCGGCCCCGCGCACAGGGCCACCCAGGGCGGCGACGACGGGCACCCGGGGAGCGCCGACCGGCCAGAGCCGCGCCTCGCACAGCCGCCCGCGTCTGCCGGTCCCCCGCTGCCGGTCCCCACCGGATCGACCGACCAGGAGCCACCGGTCTTCGTGCGGGCCCTGGATCTGCTGCGCCCGGCACCGTGGAAGCGCGACGCAGCCACCGACGACCCGGACGTGCCGGTGCGACGGGATCCCGCCGGGTGGCCGATCATGCCCGATGTCCCCCACTTCGTCATCGTCCTCAGGGGATACGACCGAAGTGAAGTCGACGGCTACGTCCAGTGGGCCAAGCGCTGCGACCAGAGTTCCTCGGGTGCCAGGACGTGGCGACCGGCAGTGTTCCGCACCTCCGTCCGCGGCTACGACCAGGCGCAGGTGGACACATACGTCAGACAAGTCGAGGCCGTGCTACGGGGCCGCGAAAGCAGGCGGAGGAAGGGTGGAGAGGGATGACGTCGGACCAGCCGGTTCTTGGCGTGCACGGCATCTGGAACACGCAGCCGGGGCTTCAGCCCGCGCAGGCGGCGGCCCGGCTCGGCGAACAGTGGACGGCGGCGCTGGCCGTCGGCTACCGCGACGCGGGGCTCGGCGATCCGGCACCGGCCGTGGTCGGCACCTACTACGCGCACGTCCTGGCCGACGACGCCCAGGGCGGCATCGACGACCTGAGCGTGCTGACCCCGTACGAGCAGGACATGGCATGGGCGTGGATGCGGGAGCTCGGCGTGCCGCAGGAAGCCGGGCAGGGGGTGCTCACGGTGCCGCTGCGGCAGGGTCTGAGCTGGCTCGCGCGACGCGAAGGACGCCCGCAGCAGGTGTTGGCCCGGGTCATGACCGCGTTCCTGCGGGAGGTCTACACCTACCTGACCCGGCCCGCCGCACGAGCCAGCGCCCGAGCGGCGGTGATCGAGGCGGTACGGGTGCACCGGCCCAGGGTGCTGGTCGCGCACTCACTCGGCTCGGTCGTGGCGTACGAGGCGTTGCACGAGGCGACCGATACCACGGTGGATCTGTTCGTGACGCTCGGATCGCCGCTCGGGCTGCCCGGCGCGGTGTTCGAGGCCATCGACCCACCGCCGCGCGACGGGCGGGGACACCGGCCGCCGAGCGTAGGCCGGTGGGTGAACATCGCCGACCCCGGCGATCTGGTGGCGACGCCGACGCGGCTCGGCGGCCGGTTCGACGTGGATCTGCACGCAGAAGCCCACATCGGTGCGGTGGACTTCCACACCATGCGCGGGTACCTGTCGTGCGGACTGGTGGCGGCGGCGGTAGCCCCATACGCGTAGGTCGTGCTACCGGCGGGTGGCCGCCAGCAACACGACCCGCCCGGTACAGCGGACGAAGAGATCCGGCCCGGCCACGGTCACCTCGTCGACCGGCGAACCCACGTCGATGTCTGCGAGCAACCGCTCGGATCGCGCATCGGAGACGAAGACCGTGGTGTCCCGCCAGCCGACGGTGGCCCGCCCGCCGTCGGGCAGCGTGAGGCGCGCGGCCGTCCCGAGGCCGTCGACGTGCGGAGGCCCGGGTGTGGCCAGGGGCGAGACGTGTCGGCTGCGCAGATCCGTCACCCGGGTGCCGTCGGCGGCCTCGGTGAGCGCCATCGGGCGGTCCCCGAGGCGGGTGAGGGCCACCGAGCCGACCGGGCCGTCGTGCCCGGTGGCGCCGCGGTACGTCGGGCGACCGGTCGCCCGATCGGTGACGACGAGGTCCCCCGCCATCGAGGCCGACACGAGCAGGCCCTGCGGCGCGAAGGTCAGTGCGGTGACGGGCTGCCGGTGCGGGCGGCAGGCACCGACCAGCGCGCCGGTGGCGGCGTCGCGCACCAGCACGCGACCGTCGAGGGTTCCGGTGGCCACGAGGCGATCGGCGATGGCGACGGACGAGGCGAGGTGACCGTCGGCGGCGGGTGCCGCCAGCGGTGCAGTGGCGGGGCCGTCGGGCCGCAGCCACCATGCCCGCACCCGCTCCCCCTCGGCCAGCACGAACAGGTCACGACCGGCCAACGCGCAGGTCAGGCGCGTGTGGCTGGCCGCTCCGAGGTCGCCGGGCAACCGGCCGAGCAGTTCCTCGGGGCCGTCGCGCCGGTGCTCCTTGCGCAGGTTCCGCGACGTGACCACGACCTCGCCACCGTCGACCCGGGCGATGGTCAGCCGGGGGCCGGCCGCGACGCCGGCGAGGGCGGTGACCGGATGGCGCGTCGGCTGCCAACCGGCGGGGATCCACTGCCCGCCGTCGTGCCGCAGCAGCCGGACACCGCCGCGGGGATCGGCGACGAGCAGCACCGGCCCCGACTCGGTGGCCACCTGCGCGGTCGGGCCCACGCCGTCGGGCAGGGCCGGCGGGGGCACCCGACTTCCGTCACCGGCCGGTGACGGGGCGGCAGGGCCGTCGACCACCGCCGGCCGCCCGGTCGCGATCTCCCAGCCGAACGCCTGTCCGGAGTCGTCCTCGACGATGAGCAGACGCCCCTGGTGGTATAGGGACCGGGGGCTGCCGTCCAGCCGGGCGGACCAGAGGGGTGTGAGGTCGGGGGCTGCCCACACCGACAGTTCCTCGTCCGTCGTCGCCACGCAGACGTACCGTTGCCCGCGCCATCTGACCACGGCGGTCGCCGCGGCCGGGGCGTCGACCAGGACATCCGCCGCTGGCAGGCCCACGGTTTCCTCGCCCTTGGTGGGGGCGGCCCAGGCGGGGACCCAGTCCAGCGGAGGCTGGCCGGGTGGCCGGCAGAGAGCGCTGGCGGCATCGGGCGCGCCGCCGAGCAGCGCCGCGACCGCGAGGGCGTACCGGCGCGACCGGGTCGGGCGCCGGAGCCGGGCGATGTCGTCCGGGGTCAGCCACGAGACCTGCCGCGCGGCGAGCAGCTCGGCCACCGCGTGCGGCTCGCCGTGCACCAGGAACTCCGCGTCGTCGGCCAGCAGGTCCAGCCGGCCGCTCTCGGCGCAGTGGGTGACGGCGTGTCGACGCAGGTACGGCTCCGCGAGATCCCAGCGCCGGCCGGTGCCCTCCATACTGGCCAGGGGTGCCAGCATGGCCTCGGCCAGACCGACTGCCTGTGGGGTGCCGTCGCCGCGGCGGAGATGGTCGGACAGCCCCTGGTGGAAGAGGCGGTAGAGAGTCGTGCCGTCGACGTCGGCGCTCACCCGCAGGTAGAAGCGGCCGGCATCGAGGGCTCCGGTGATCCGCTGGCGATGCGACAGCGGGGACGAAGCGTCAGCCGCGGGGTCCGCTTCGGCGGCGAACGCCGCTGCGGCGTCGCCGATGACCGCGGCGGGCATGCCGTCACCGCGGGCGTGGGCGAGCACCGTCAGCACCGGTCGCAGCCACGCCTGGGTCCGAGTCGACAGGTCCAGCTCCAGCAGGCCAGGCAGCGTCCGGGGCACGGCGGCGGCCAGCTCGCGGGCCCGGGCGTTGTCGACGACGGGCTCGTACGCTGCGACGAAGTGGTAAGTGTAGAGGCCGGCCACCAGGAACTCGCCCCACCGGTGCTCGTCGTCGTCGGGCCGGTCGTGGACCAGGTTGGCGGCGAGCGCGTGGGCGAAGCTGGCCCGCGCCCCCGCGTATTCCACCCGGTCGTAGGGCGGGTGGTAGCGCAACAGCGTGTCGACGTACCTTTCGATGTCGCGCTCCAACTGCCACCGGTCGGCGGCGTCGAGGTCGATCAGGCCTCCCGCGCCCTCGGCCAGTTCGCGCAGCGGTGCGAACTCCGGCCAGGGACGCATTCCGACGAGCAGCCGGCACACGGGTCTCCCGTCCGGCCGCCGCGCGTCGGCCAAGGGCAGCAGTAGCCTCGACATCACCTGCCGGTGCTGCTCAGCCTCGTCGAGGGCGTCGAGCACGATCACCGGCGGGATGGCGAGTTCACCGATCCTGGCGACGAGCTCCGGCACGCTCCAGGACCGTCCGTCCAGCGGCGGCAACGCCAACTGGCCGGCCAGGGAGGCGACGATCTCGGCGACGCCCCGCTGACGGGCGTGCACGGCCGCCAGGTGGTGGTTCACCCTCGGGGCCCAGTCGGCGGTGTCCCAGATCCGCCGGGTCGGCTCGTTCAGCACGTGGTGGGCGGCGCACACGATCACCCCGATGACGGCCGACTTGCCGGCGCCCGGCCCGCCGGTGACGACCCGCAGCCACGGTTCGCCGTGGCCGTCGCACCAGGCGGTGAGTGCCCGCAGCTCCCGGCTGCGACCGCTGAAGCAGCCCGGCCCGCGGTGGCCCTTCATGCCGCTGGCGACCTCCATGAAGTGCACCGGGTCGAGGGCTTCGTCGACATCGTCGAGGAATGGGGCCACGGCGACGTCGACGCGGGCTCGCACCGCCCGGCGTCCTCCGCCGAGAAACCCGGGGTTCGGGAAGAACGGCACATCGGGCGAGCCGGCCGCGATGTCCCACAGGCTGCCCGTCACCTCCTGCGGCAGCGCCCCGTCCTGGTCCACCAGCCGCCGGACCTCGCGGCGCAGCGCCGCGGCCACTCGTTCCAGCGGCAGGTGCCGCTGCTCGGCGTCGGTGTGCGCGTCGGCACCGGCGAGCATGTTCAGCACGTTGGCCACCGCTGCCGAGTAGCGGCCCCGGAACGCCTGCTGGTGGGGGGCGGACGCGGCGATGACCCAGGCCCGCCCGGCCCCGTCGGTGGTGGACAGGTGCCAGGGCTGGCGGGCTGCGGCACCGGCATGGCAGAGGTCGAGCAGGAACAGGGCAGCCGGGAGCTCCGGGAAGTGACCGATGCGGCGTACCCACTCGGTCACCTGGCCCTCGGGGTGGTGGCGGCCATCGGCGCCGACGACGTAGAGCGCGCCGTCGTCGGTGAGCAGCCCGTGGCTGATGAGGTGGACGACGAGCAGGCCGTCCGGTCCGCACTCCCGGGCCTCCCGCCAGATCAGTTCGGGCAGGCCGGCTCCGGACAGCTGGGGCTCGTCGAGACACTCGGTGACCGTGTAGCCGAACCGCCGTAGCGCGGCGGAGACGGCGGGCACCCGTTCGCGGACGAAGGGCAGCGGCGCGCGGGCGAGGGAATCCGCACCGGTCGCGGCACCGAAGGTCGGCACCCCGATGCTGATCGCCCGACGCCGGCCCGCCGATCCGCCCGTCACCGCGCCCCGCCAGCGGCTTGACGCCCCTCGCGCGGATCCTGCCGGATCAGACCGAGGACGGTACGGACGTAGGCGTCCACGCTGGCGGGCTCGTAGCCGGACTCGCCGCTGCGGAAACTCGTACTCGGCGGCGCGGGCGCGGACAACGGATCAGCCGCCGCCTTCTTCGCCCAGCCGATGAAGTTGTTGACCTGCCCCTTGACGTACCCGTTCCGGACACTGCGGAAGGCCGGCCGTTCGGGCAGGGCGATGGTCACACGGGATTCGCCGCGCAGCCGGCGGACCTGAAGCTCGGCCTCGGCGAGGAGGGCCTCGGCCCGGTTCTCGGCTCGGGCGACGATTTTCTCAGCGGCGGCCTCGACGTGCCGGTGGGCGTCGCGGCGGTCACGCTCGATGCGCGCCTCGGCGTCCGTTCTCGCCTTCGCCAGCAGCTCCGCCGCCTGTCGCCGGGCCTCCGCCACCAGCCGCTCGGCCTCCTCGGCCCGGCGGCTGATCTCCTCCTCGCGCGCCGTCAGGCCCTGCTCCTGTCGACGGGCCCGGGCGGCGAACTCCTCGGGCGTGACGTCCCCGAACTCCCGCAGGCGGGCTGCGAGGGCCGCGGCCCGGTCCAGTGCGACCCCGAGGCCGTGGCGCAGCCGTTCGGCTTCCGCCGCCTGCGCGTCCATGGCGTGCCGCAGGTCGACCAGGTCCTGTTCGACGCGTGCATGGTGGTCTCGCAGCCGCCCGACGCGCCGGGCGAGGGCCCGTTCGCGGCGGCTGCGGTCCGCGGCCGGCTCACCCGTCGGGTCGGCCGGTGGAAGGGCCCGAGCACGCCCCGGATCCGCCTGACTGCCATCCATCGGGCCCGAGCATAGGCGGCAGCCCGACACCGGGCGGCCCCCACGCCGGGGTACGTCCGGCTCGCACCCGTCAGTCGGGCCGATGTGGACGGTCGGGTCGTGCGAACCCGGCACCGGGGCGGCCCTCACGGCCGATCGGTCCCGACGGCTGACCGACCGGCGGCAGATCGGTCGGCCCGGCATCCGGTGTCTTCCGCCGAAGGCCGGGGTCGCAGGAGAGCCGCCGTCGATAGGCCACGTCCCCGAGTCCCCGAGTCCCCGAGTCCCCGAGTCCCCGAGTCCCCGAGTCCCCGAGGGCTACGGCTACGTTAGCCAGTCGTGCACCTCGTACTCGATCACGACCTGGCCCTGCGCGACTGGGCCGTTGCCCTGGCCGGCGCGGTCGCGCTGCTGGTCGCCTCCTGGGCGCTGCTGATCCTGCTGGCCCGCCGGCTCCCGCCCGGCCTGCTGCGCGACCTTGCCGCCTTCGTCCCGGACTGCGTCACCATGGTCCGGCGGCTGCGCCGCGACCCCCGGGTGCCCCGCCGGGCAAAGGTCGCCGTCCTGATCGCCGGGCTCTGGGTGGCCAGCCCCGTCGACCTGATCCCCGAGTTCCTGCCCGTCATCGGCCCCCTCGACGACATCGTCGTGGTGGCGCTCGCCCTGCGCTACGCCGGCCGGCAGGTGCCCCGGGACGTCCTGCTGGCCGCCTGGCCGGGCGAGACCCGCCTCATCGAGCGGCTCCTCGGCGCGCCGTCGGCCGTGTAGCGCGACGTCTGCGCTACCGCCGGGCGACAACCCTCCGCTGGCGTGCCGATTCGTAGAGCACGACGGTCGCGGCGGCCGCCGCGTTCAGGGAGCTGGCGGCCCCGGACATCGGGATCCGGACGAGCTGGTCGCAGGACTCCCGCCAGCCGACGCTGAGACCGGCGGTCTCGTTGCCGATCAGGAGCAGCGTGGGCTGTGTGAAGTCGTACTCGGCGGCGTCCAGTGCGCCGTGCTCGTCGGCGCCCACGACGCCGATGCCGATGCCGTTGGCGCGAAGGTCGGCGCCCCAGGACAGCACGGCCTGGGGTGCGGGCACTCGGACCACGGGTAGAGCGAACAGCGAGCCGGTGCTCGCCCGCACCGCCTTCGGGTCGTACACGTCGGCGGCGTGGCCGGTGACGATGACGCCGGACGCGCCGAAGGCGTCCGCGGAGCGGATGAGGGTCCCGATGTTGCCGGGGCTGGTGGGCCGGTCGAACACGACGGTGAGCATGGTCGGCGAGGCCGGGATGCGGCACAGGTCGTCCTCCGGCAGCGCGACCACGGCCAGCAACTCCGGAACCGTGTCCGCCTTGCCTCCCAACTCGTGCATCAGGTCACGGGAGACGGCGAACTTCTCGGCCCGGACCGTGTCCAGGGTCTCGCGGGCCCAGCCGGACAGCGGAACGTCGGTGTCGTAGAGCAGCTCCCGAATCTGCCAGCCGTGTTCGATGGCCATGGCGATCGGGCGCACGCCCTGCACGAGGAACTCGCCGCGACGCTGCCGCTTGGTCCGATTGCGCAGCAGAGCCTCCCACTGCTGGAATCGCGCATTGCGGCCACTCACCCGCGCCCACACCGTCGTCATCGGCTCCCTCGCACGTCAGGGCCGGGGGTGTCCTGCCCGAGGCCCCGGCGGATCGCGATCTCCACAGGAGAGTATGCCCCGTCTGCCCGCTCCAACTCGTACGGCTCGGCCGGCATCAGCGGCGGCTGGGCCATGAAGCGCGGCCGCGTACCATGGTGGGGTTGCGCCGCGTGCACCAGGAACGGGTGGCACAGGAACACGTCGCCCGGGGACCCGGTGGCCAGGGCGAGTGGCCGGTGGTCGGACGCCGCCACCAGGTCGGGCGCGAGGTCCAGCCCGCTCGCCCCGTCCTCTCCGTGCGGCTCCAGCACCTTCGGCACGTCGAGGTGTGAGCCAACGCGGATCCGGGTCGGGGCGTCCTCCTCGCCGACCTCGCTGAACAGGAACAGCATCAGCAGCGCCCGACCCCGGGAGCGCAGATTCGTGAAGTACCAGTTCGCGCCCTCCGGCAGGTAGCTGCCCTCGATGTGCCAGCCCGCGTCGTTCGGCTCCTCCCGGTGCGGGAAGCGCAACGGAAACGTGCCCAGCGAGTAGCGCGGCTCCCAGCGTCCCGCGCCGACGAGCAGGTCGTACGCGTGGTGGAGGAACGGGGAGTTGGGTGCGGCGGCGAACGGCCCCTGCGCCATGCCGGGCACCCAGTGCACGGGCTTCGTCCACGTGGCGGGGTCGTCCGGGTCGCAGCCCGTCTCCCGCCACAGCAGCCGTGCGCAGTCCGCGGCCACGTGCGGCGCGACGGCGCCCGCCAGCTTCACGAAGCCGTCGCGAAGGAACCGGGATACCAGGGTCGCGTCGTCCATGCCCCCATCGTGCGGCGGCACCAATCCCGACCACCCGACATTTACCGCGCCGCTTCTGTCGGGTGTGGGCGCGACAGCGCCGGTCAGTCGGCCTCGACCGGCGCTTCGCCGAAGACGGCGAAGCTGACGACCCAGTAGACGACGTAGGCGGTGAGCAGCACGTATCCGTGCCAGCGCCGCAGCCGGCGGGTGTGGAGGAAGTAGGCAGCGAGGGCGGTCATGCCGACGAGCACCGGGAGGTGCCAGGAGAGCACCTCGTCGTCGACGACGATGCTGCCGCCGGCGAGCAGGATGATGCCGAGCTTTCCGGTCACGCCGAAGACGACGCTGCCGATGACGTTCGCGATGCCGATGTCGGCGGCACCCCTGCGGGTGGGCTCGACGGTCAGGAGCACGTCTTCGAGGGTGAGGACGAGGGTGGCGATGGTGGCACCGAACAGGGCCCCCGGGATCTGGAACTCCTCCAGCAGGCCCTCCGTGCCGATGCTGGTCATGGCCGCGCCGGCGACGAGGCCGACCAGCGCGACGACGGCCAGCCCGATCGCGGCCCAGCCGGGAAGCGGGCGGGCCCTGTCGAACGGCATCGTCACGACGAAAGGTGCCCGGCTCGTGGCCGGCCTGCCTTCCCGCAGCTCCCGGGTGGCCACGTAGCCGAGGAAAAGCGCGAACAGCAGCAGGAGCAGCCCGCCGTAGAGCGGGGTGAGGGGCCCGAAGACGAGGAAGGGGATCATCACCAGCGGCGCGGCGGCGAACAGGGCGAGGTAGGGACCCGGGACGGCTATCCGGGTGGGCGAGATGATCGCGGCGAGGGCGAGCACCACCCCGATCATCGAGATCGCCGTGCCGAAGACGGTGCCGAGCGCGACGCCGCTGAGGTCCTCGACGTTGAGCGCCACCCCGAAGGCGACGTCGTCGAACTCTATTCCGGTGAAGACGATCGCGAGCAGAAAGACGGAGACGCGCAGGCCCGACGCGGCACCGACGAGATAGGAGATCAGCTTTTCCGCGCTGTAGATCAGCAGCGCGGCACCGACGATGAAAAGAAGTATCGACGACAAGAGCCGGGCGCCCCTTCCCACGATGAACGACCGGATCGGCGCATTGCGCCCGCCGGCCGACAACAGCAATTCGTCGCTTCGAGGCGCTATCGTTGCACATCGATGCCGCGCAGGCCAGGGGCAAGATCCCGCCTGGACCGTCCCCGCCGGACACCGCGTGGGAATTGCACGGTGATGGCTCTCGCCGTAGGCGTCTTGTAGGGACGGAAGCGCAGACCGATCGAATGGTCGCCCACCTCCCGAATCACTCCCAGGGCACCATTCCGATGTTTCAGAGCGGCCTCGGTCCGTCCGCCCCATCGACGTCCAGGGCACGTGCCAGCTGTACGGGGCGACGCGCGAGCTGACCAAGGCACTGACCGCCCTGGCGGCCGAGACCAGGGCCAAGGGCTGGTGGCACTCGTACGGCCTCGCCGTCCCCGACTGGTTCGAGATGTACGTGGGGCTGGAGGCCGCCGCCCATCAGCTTCGCGAGTACGAAAGCACCCTGATCCCAGGTCTGTTGCAGACCCGCGACTATGCGCTGGCCGTATACCAGCACCGAGCCGAGGTACAGACGAGGAGCGCGACCGCTTGGTCGAGGTGCGTCTGCAACGGCAGACCATCCTGGAACGCCGGCTGCCCCGGGCTCCCAAGTTCGAGGTCATCATTACCGAAGCGGCCCTGCTCCGCACCGTCGGCGATGCCTCGACGATGGCCGAACAGCTTCGCCATCTGCTGGCCGCCGACGAGTTGCCCAACGTCTCAGTCCGAATACTCCCGCTGACCACGAGAGTGCATCGGGGTGCCGAAGCAGGCACCTTCGTCATCCTCGACTTCCCGATCGGCAATCGGAGCACGCCGGAGCCGCCCGTGAGCTACTGCGAGTCGTGGACCGGCGCGCTCTATTTGGACCGGTCTTGGCGATGGTGGCGCTCTACCGGGCCATGAGGTCGCTGCGCAACGAGGGCGTCGACGTCGAGGTCGTGGACATCCCCACCACCTGATGTGGCCCCTCCACAACCCCTCGGATATCGAAGGAGCAAGTCTGATGAACGCTCGCCGACTCGACCCCACCATGTCCTTGCCGGGGCTCGACCGTCCACCGACCCCATCGCCTGCGGTGTGACATCGGACCCGGCTCCAGCGTCGCCGGTGGGATGACCTGAGTACCCGCCTCGCTTCGCCCCGCGAACGGGTGACGCCAGCAGCCGATGACGTTCCGTGACTGGCTGCGGCGGCGCCGCCCCGTGCCGGTCGGCGTGACTCTGCGTCATGCTCCGTCGACACCGCAGGACATCCCAATTCTCCTTTGCTCTGCACCCATACCCGCAACACCGCCGTCGACCTGCTTGAACGCGAGATCGGGGGCGGTCGGGGACCGCGTCGGACCGTCGCGCTGCGTGGAGCGTTGCGTCCGTGGGTGCAGAGCAAAGGGGACGGGTCGCGGTGTGGTGCTGCCGGGCCGGGCGGTCGCGCTGTGTCACGTACAACGGGCGGGTTCACGCGCGGGGGCGTGGCGGCCCCGGACCGGCGGTGGACCCGGCGGGGGCAGTCGGGTCCCGGCCAGGGCCGGCGCGGCGCGCCCGGTGGCACCGGGCCTGGGCGGGGTGGGGTGTGCGGCGGACGGCGACGCCGGTAACGTTGCGCCCCATCACGCCCGGCGGCCGCACCGCCGGCTCTCGGATAGGTCCGACTCTACGGAGGATGCCGGATGTCCCACGGCGGGGAAACCTTCGCGGTACGCAGCGAGCCGAACGGGCGGCCGAGCTTCGAGCAGACGCTGCGCGGCTACGACAAGCGGCAGGTCGACCGGTACGTCGAGCAGGTCGACGCCACCGCCTCGGCGCTGACCGCCGAGCGGGACCGGGCGCAGCACCAGCTGCGCAACCTGACCCTCCAGTTCCAGGCGCTCCAGACGGAGGTCTCCGAGCTGCGGCAGCGGCCGGCGCAGGTGGACCGGGCGTCGTTCCGGGACCTGGGGCCGATGGTCGACCAGATCCTCGCCCTGGCCGAGAAACAGGCCGGGGCCATCACGGAGACCGCCGCGCAGCGAGCCGGCGAGCTGCAGACCGAGGCGGAACGGATCCTGGTGGAGTCGCGGGAGCACGCCGCCCAGGCGCTGCACGACCTGGAGGCGGAGCTGTCGGCGCGGCGCGCCGAGCAGGAGAAGGCGTACGAGGAGCGGCGCTCGGCGGCGGAGGCGCAGCTCGCGGACGTCCAGGAGCTGGTGGAGCAGCTGCGCACCGACGGCGAGGCCGCGCACGAGCAGGCCCAGCAGGAGGCGAAGCGGATCAACGAGCTGACCGCGCAGCAGGTGGAGCAGGCGCGGGCGGCGGCCGAGGCGCTGACCAAGGCGGCCCGCACGCAGATCCAGCAGGAGGTGCAGGCGGCGCGCGCGCAGAGCCAGCAGGAGCTGGCCCAGTGGCGGGTCAACGTGGAGCGGGAGATCAACGAGCGGCGGGCGGCGGCCGAGCAGGAGCTGGCCGAGCACCGGGCGGCGGCCGAGCGGGACGTGGCCGGGCAGCTCACCGCCGCCGAGGAGAAGATCGCCACGCTGATCGCCGAGGCGCAGCAGTACTCGACGGAGGTGCGCAAGCGCGCCGACGAGCAGGCGACCGTGCACCAGGAGCAGTTGACCGCCGTGCAGCAGGAGGTCGGCAGCCAGCGGCAGGCGTTGACGCAGCTGCACGCGGAGCTGGACACCGCCCAGCAGCAGCTCGCCCAGATCCGCCGGGAGGGTGGCGCGCTGGAGCACGAGGTGAACCAGTTGCAGCACCGCCTGGCCGAGGTTCGTCAGGAGCTCACGGCGGAGGCGAACCGGCTGGAGGAGGCGCGCACCGCCTCCGACTCGGCCGAGCGGCATGCCAAGGACGTGCGGGCCCGGGTGCAGCGGGAGGCGAAGCGGGTGGCCGACCTGGCCGCCGCCGCGGTGATGGCCGCCGCTGCGGGTGGCGGGGAGACCGCCGAGTATCCGACGGTGAAGCAGCGGCAGGGTGGCGCGGACCGGCTCGCGGCCGAGTTCGGCGAGGCCGGCGAGGCCAGCAGGGACCGCGAGGCCACCGAGCAGCCCGCCGAAGAGGTCGCGGCGGCGGCCCCGGAGACGGCCGTCAGGTGAGGTGCCCCGGGCCCGGAGGCACAGGCGACGTAGCCGGACCGCCGCCGCCCGACGGGTGGACGTCGTGCCGGGCGGCGGCTGTCTGCGTGCGGGGTCAGCAGCCGCAGGTGTAGTACAGGACGTCCCAGTGGCTGCCTTCCTTGGTGTACAGGTTTCCGGAGGCGGAGCGGTACTGGTAGCCGAAGCCGGCGATGTAGCCGACGTAGGCGAAGTGCGCCGAGATGTAGTTCTGCACGCAGGTGGTCAGGCCGATGTCGACCTTGTAGCCGGTCCAGTGGCTGTAGGGGCCGTCGGCGTGGCCGACCTCGGTGCCGGCGGTGATGGTGATCGCGCAACCGCTGACCCGCTTGAACGTGATGATCCCGTCGACGGTGGCCTGCCGGATGCCGTCGAACGAGGTGCAGGTGGCGATGTAGCGGTCGCTGCAGTTGCCGCTGGAGGTCCAGGAGATGCCGGCGGCCGACAGCTGGGACGCGGCGCTGGAGTGGGTGATCGCCAGGGCGGGGCTGGCGACGCCGAGCGTGACGCCGAGGGCCGCGAGCACGGCGACGAGCAGGGTGACCGCTCGTCGGCGCGGCGTGGGGCGGGTCGTGGACATGGTTCTCCCGTATCGCCGTGGGGTTGGATTCTTGCGATTCAGGGGGCCGGCCTTGCAAAATTTCTACCAGACATCGACGTTCGTGACTAGACATGCGGATCGGCGACGCAGTTGGTGATCACGTTGTCGGTACGGCCTGTTACGGTCGCGCCGCCGCTGCACCAGTCGAGCCGGAGGTTGGCGTGATCCGCTCCCACTTGTCGTCGTTCGCCGGGCTGCCCGTGCTGCCCTTCACCCCGGGGATGGCCCTCCCCGACGATCCGTCGGCCGTCGCGTGGCGGCTGGAGGTGGAGGACTTCGAGGCCGACCCCGAGGAGTTCGCCGCCCTGGTCACGGCCCTGCGCGACGAGGTGCCCACCGCCGCGGTCCGGGCGCTGGTGATCGGCGAGTGGGGTTCGGCGTACGAGCGGGCGCTGCCGGTGGAGCTGCTGGTCGAGGCGGCGCAGCAATGGACGTCGCTGCGGGCGGTCTTCCTCGCCGACCTGGTCAGCGAGCAGTGCGAGATCTCCTGGCTCACTCACGGTGACATCACGGGGCTGCTGGCGGCGTACCCGTCGCTGGAGGTGCTGTGGGTGCGCGGGGCCAACGAGCTGCACCTGGACCCGGTGCGTCACACGGGGCTGCGGGAGCTGGTCTTCCAGACCGGCGGGCTGCCCGGTGCGGTGGTCCGCGCGGTCGGCGGCTGCGACCTGCCCGCGCTGGAGCGCCTGGAGCTGTGGCTCGGCCGGTCCGACTACGGCGGCGACACGACCACCGACGACCTCGCCGAGGTGCTCGCCGGCACCCGGCTGCCGGCGCTGCGCCACCTCGCGGTCTGCAACGCCGAGGACGCCGACCTGGTCGCCGCTGCGGTCGCCGCCGCGCCGGTGGTCGACCGGCTGGAGGTGCTCGACCTGTCCAAGGGGGTGCTCACCGACGCCGGGGCCGACGCGCTGCTGGCCGGCCGGCCGCTGACCCACCTGCGCCGCCTCGACCTGCACCACCACTTCCTGTCCGAGGCCGCCGCCGAGCGGGTCGTCGCCGCCCTGCCCGGCGTCGAGGTCGACCTGTCCGAACAGCAGAAGGCCGACGTCTACAACGGCCGCGAATACCGCTTCACCGCGGTCGGGGAGTGAGCCTGCCATGACCGTCCTGTCGCACGCCGAGTCCTTCGCCGGCCGCCGGGTCGTCCAGGTCCCCGCCGACGGCCCGCTGCCCGCCGTCGACGGGCCCGTCGCCTGGCGCATCGACCAGCCCGACTGGGGTGACAGCAGCAAACACGTGCCCTGCCCCCGCTTCCGGGACGCGTTCGACCGGTTCGTCGACGCCACCGGCGAGTCGGTGCAGGCCCTCGTCGTCGGCGCCTGGGGGTATGCGGCGGTCAACCCCGCCCCGCTCGACCAGCTCTGCGCCGCCGCGCCGCTCCTGCCGAACCTGACGGCGCTGTTCCTCGGCGACATCGTCAGCGAGGAATGCGAGATCTCCTGGATGCGGGTCGGCGACGTCAGCCGGCTGCTGACCGCGTACCCCAAGTTGGAGGTGCTGGGGGTGCGCGGCGGCGAGGACTTCCGGTTCTCGCCGGTGCGCCACGAACGGCTGCGCCGCCTCGAGGTGGAGAGCGGCGGCCTGAGCGGCGACTTCGTCCGCGCGGTGCTCGACTCCGAACTGCCCGCGCTGACCGACCTGGAGCTGTGGCTCGGCGTCGAATACTACGGCGGCGACACAGGCATCGACGACCTGGCCCCGCTGCTGGCCGGGCAGCGATTCCCCGCGCTGCGCCGGCTCGGGCTGCGCAACGCCGAGCACGCCGACGACATCGCCGAGGCCCTCGCCGCCGCGCCGGTGGTGCGGCGGCTGGAGCTGCTGGACCTGTCGCTGGGCGCCCTGACCGACCGGGGCGCGCTCGCCCTGGCCGGCGGGCAGCCGCTGACCCACCTCACGATGCTGGACCTGAGTCACCACTACGTCACCGACGAGGTCGTCGCGACGGTCCAGGCCACCCTGGCCGGCGTGGCGGTGGACCTGTCCGACCCGCAGACGCCCTACATCGAGGGCGACGAGGTGTACCGGTACACGCTGGTGTCGGAGTGACATGCGGCTGACCGTCGTCGGCAACCCCGACAACCGCCGCGTCGGCCTGTTCACCGCCGCCACGCTCGCCGCCGGGCTGCCCCGGCCGGCGGTGCTGCCCTGGGCCGACGTGCTCACCGGGGCGGCCCCGCCGCCGGCCGGCGCGCTGGTGCGCGTCGACTCCCCCGGCGAGGACCCGCAGGTGGACCGGCTGCTGCGGCGGGCGGCCGTCCCGGCGCGGCACGGCGAGCTGGTCGGCCTCGCCGACGCGTACGCCGGGCTGGTCGACGGCCTGACCCGGGTCGCGGCCGGCGGCGCGGAGCTGCTCAACGACCCCGGCGACGTGGCGGCGCTGTGCGACAAGCGCCGCTGCCACGCGCGGCTGTCCGCCGCCGGGGTCCCGGTCCCGGCGGCGCTGCCCCCGATCGGCGGGTACGACGAGCTGCGCACCGCGATGGCCGCCGCCGGGTGGGCGCGGGTGTTCGTCAAGCCCACACACGGCTCGTCGGCGGCCGGGGTGCTGGCCTTCGCCGTCGGCCCGCGCGGCGTGCGGGCGGTCACCCCGATCGAGGTGGCCCCCGACGGGCTGTTCAACTCGCTGCGGGTGCGCACCTACGACGACGAGGCGACCGTCGCCGCGCTCGTCGACCGGCTCGCCCCCGAGGGGCTGCACGTGGAGCGGTGGCTGCCCAAGGCGGGGCTCCGCGACCGGGTCGTCGACCTGCGGGTGGTGGTGGTCGCCGGCCGTCCCACCCACGCGGTGGTGCGGGCCGCCACCGGGCCGCTGACGAACCTGCACCTGGGCAACGCGCGCGGCGACCTGGCCGAGCTGCGGGCCGCCGCCGGTCCGGCGGCGTGGGCGGCGGCGATGCAGACCTGCGTACGGGCCGCCGCGTGCTTCCCGCGCAGCCTGCACGTCGGGGTGGACCTGATGTTCCAGCTCGGCTGGCGGCGGCACGCGGTGGCGGAGGTCAACGCGTTCGGTGACCTGCTGCCCGGGGTGCTGGCCGACGGCCGGGACACCTACGCCGAGCAGGTGCACGCGCTGACCAGTGGCCGGTGGGAACGGTGGCGGGCGGCAGCGGCGGTCACGGGGGCCGGCACGGAAGTGGCGGAGGCGGTCGCGTGCGGCAGCTGATCGGAAGCCACGACGTCTGCCTGGTCACCCTGGACACGCTGCGCTTCGACGTGGCCGACGACCTGGCCGCCGCCGGGCGCACCCCCACCCTCGCCCGGGTGCTGCCTGGCGGCCGGTGGGAGCGGCGGCACTCCCCCGCCAGCTTCACCTACGCCGCGCACCACGCGTTCTTCGCCGGCTTCCTGCCCACCCCGGCCGCCCCGGGCCGGCACGATCGGCTGTACGCGGCGGCGTTCCCCGGCAGCGAGACCTCCGGCGCGCACACGTGGGTGTTCGACGCGGCGGACCTGCCGACCGCCCTCGCCGGGGAGGGTTACCACACGCTCTGCCTGGGCGGGGTCGGGTTCTTCAACCGGCGCGGCGCGCTCGGGTCGGTGCTGCCGGGGCTGTTCGCCGAGGCGCACTGGGAGCCGGAGTTCGGCGTCACCTCCCCCGGCTGCCTGGACGCGCAACTCGACCGGCTCGCCGAGGCGCTGCCCCTGGTCCCGGCGGGGCGGCCGACGTTCACGTTCCTCAACGTCGCGGCGCTGCACCAGCCCAACCGGCACTACCTGCCCGGTGCCGACGCCGACGACCTGGCCAGCCACGCCGCCGCCCTGGAATACGTCGACAGCCGCGTCGGCCGGCTGTTCGCCCTGCTCACCGGGCGGGGTCGGCCGGTGTTCACGATCGTCTGCTCCGACCACGGCACCGCGTACGGGGAGGACGGCCACACCGGCCACCGCATCGGCCACGACGTGGTGTGGACCGTCCCGTACGCCCACTTCACCCTGCGACCGGGAGAATGGTGACCAGCACCCTCGCGGGCCTCGACGGCTCGCCGTACCAGCAGTACCTCTACGCGTACCCGCACAAGACGTCGTACCGGGCGCTGCGGCCCCGGCCGCTGCTCGCCGACGTGTGGCGGGCCGAGCCCCGCGACGCGCTGTTCCTCTACGCGCACGTGCCGTTCTGCGAGATGCGCTGCGGGTTCTGCAACCTGTTCACCCGCACCGGCGCGCCCGCCGAGCAGGTCACCGCGTACCTGCGGCAGCTGCGCCGGCAGGCCGAACGGGTCGCCGACGCCCTCGGCGGCGACGCCGGGCACGCCCGGGTGGCGTTCGGCGGCGGCACGCCGACATACCTGAGCGCCGACGAGCTGACCGAGCTGTTCGACATCGCCACGTCGACGCTGGGCGCGCGGCTGCCCGGCGTACCGCTGTCGGTGGAGACGTCGCCGGCCACCGCGACGCCGGACCGGCTCGCGGTGCTCGCCGCGCATGGCACGACGCGGGTGAGCATCGGGGTGCAGAGCTTCCTCGACGTCGAGGCCCGCGCCGCCGGCCGGCCGCAGCGGCGCGCGGAGGTGGAGGCGGCGCTCGGCGCGATCCGCGACGCGGCGATCCCGCTGCTCAACGTCGACCTGATCTACGGCATCGACGGGCAGACCGCCGACACGTGGCGGCGCAGCCTCGACGCGGCGCTGGCGTGGCGGCCGGAGGAGCTCTACCTCTACCCGCTGTACGTGCGCCCGCTGACGGGGCTGGGCCGTCGGGCGCACGCCCGCGCCGACTGGGACGCCCAGCGCCTCGCCCTGTACGCGCAGGCGGTGGAGGTGCTCGGCGCGGCCGGCTACCGGCAGGAGTCGATGCGGCAGTTCCGCCGCGCCGACGTGCCCGCGCCGGACGGGCCGGACTACTGCTGCCAGGACGATCCGATGGTGGGGCTGGGCTGCGGCGCGCGGTCGTACACGACGGGCCTGCACTACTCGTTCGACTACGCGGTGGGCGTGACCCAGGTGCGGGCGGTGCTGGACGACTACCTGGCCCGCCCGGCCGACGACTTCGCGCACGCCGAGTTCGGCTTCGCCCTCGACGGCACGGAGCAGCGCCGCCGGTGGCTGCTCAAGTCGCTGCTGCGCGCCGAGGGCGTCGACGCGACCGCGTACACGGCCCGGTTCGGCACCACGCCGGGCGAGGACTTCCCCGAGCTGGGGCGGCTGGTCGAGCGGGGCTGGGCCACCGACGGCGGGCTGCGGCTCACCCCGGCCGGGCTGGCCCGCTCCGACGCGGTCGGCCCGTGGCTGACCTCCGCGCGGGTGCGCCGCGCGATGACCGGGTACGTGCCCCGGTGAGCACGGCCGACCGGTTCGGCAACGGCGGGGGCGGCAGCGGCGACGGCCTGGCGATCCTCTACCGGGGTCCCCTGGCCAGCTGCAACTACGACTGCCCATACTGCCCGTTCGCGAAGCGGCGCGACCCGCGCGACGTGCTCGCCGCCGACCGGTCGGCCCTGGAACGGTTCACCGGCTGGGTGGCCGCGACCGCCGACGTGCGGCTGTCGGTGCTGTTCACCCCGTGGGGCGAGGGGCTGACCCGCCGCTGGTACCGGGAGGCGATCGTGGCGCTGTCGCACCTGCCGCACGTCGACCGGGTGGTCATCCAGACCAACCTGGCCGCGCGGGTGGACTGGCTGGCCGACGCCGACGCGACCCGGGCGGCGCTGTGGACGACGTACCACCCGGGGCAGGTCACCCGGGAGCGGTTCCTGGCCCGCTGCGCCCGCCTGGCCGAGCTGGGGGTGCGGTTCTCCGTCGGGGTGGTGGGGCTGCCGGAGCACCTCGACGAGGCGCGGGCGCTGCGCGCGGCGCTCCCGCCGCACGTGTATCTGTGGGTGAACGCCGCCGAGGGCCACCGCTACGACGCCGCGCAGGAGGCGACCTGGACGGCGCTGGACCCGCTGTTCGGCTACAGCGTGCGCCCGCACCTGTCGCTGGGCCGGCCCTGCCACGCCGGGGAGACGGCGATCTCGGTGCGCGGCGACGGGACGGTGCGCCGCTGCCACTTCGTCGACGAACCCATCGGCAACCTGTACGACGGCTCGTGGCGGGCCGCGCTGCGCCCCCGCACGTGCGTGAACGGGGCCTGCGACTGCCACATCGGGTACGTCCACCTCAAGCCGCTCGGGCTGCGCGACGTGTTCGCCGGTGGGCTGCTGGAACGCATCCCCGACGGCTGGCCGGGCGGAGCGTCGCCACCAGATTCGGCTAGCGTGCTGGCATGACAGCTGCCGTGGGAAAACGACGGGCCATCGTGGTCGGCAACAGCGACGGCATCGGATTGGCGGTCACCCGTCGGCTGTTGGACGACGGCTGGACGGTAGCGGGCCTGTCGCGCAGCAATAGCCGGTTGACCTGCGCCGGCTACTGCCACCACCGCGCCGATGTCACCGATGTCGGCTACCGCGAGGTGCTCGCCGAGGCGCTGGACACCCTCGGCGGTGTCGAGGTGTGTATCTACGCCGCTGGTATCGGCGACTTCTTCGCAGTGGAAGACCTGGCCGCGCAGACCAGGGCGTTGGAAGTCAACCTGATCGGCGCCGCGCGCACCACAGAGGTGGTGGTCCCGTCCATGGTGCGCGCCCGGGCGGGACACGTGGTGGGCCTGTCGAGCCTTGCCGATGTGGCCGCCTCGCCCGAGGCGCCCGGCTACGCCGCGGGTAAAGCCGGGCTTTCGGCGTACCTGCTGGGGCTGCGTGGGGCCTTGCGCGCGCACGGGGTGCAGGTCAGCGTTGTCCGGTTCGGGTTCGTCGACACCAAGATGGCCAAGGCGCAGGTCAAGCCGATGATGCTCTCGGTCGACCAAGCCGCCGACGTGGTGCTGGACTGTCTGCGCACCCGCGCTGCGGTCGTCTCACGACCCCGACGCATGGCGATGCTGGCGCGTACGGCCGGGGCAGTCCTGAACAGTCGGGCGCGGCGATAGAGCCGCATCACCGATGGCACCTGAGCCCGACGGGCGGCGCGGTCAGCCGACGCGGGGCAGGGCGAACCAGACGGTGGTCCCGCCGGCCGGCGGGGACTGAAGGCCGACCCGGCCGTCGTGGGCGGCGACGATACCGGCGACGATCGCCAGGCCCAGCCCGCTGCCGCCGCCGCGCCCCGGCTCCGCCTGGGTGAACCGGTCGAACGCCCGCTCGGCGAGCGCGGCGTCGACACCCGGCCCGCCGTCGGTGACCCGGACCGTGACGACGTCGCCGCCGGGTTCGACGGCGACGGTGACGGGGGTGTCGGCGGGGGTGTGGGCGCGCACGTTGGCCAGCAGGTTGGCCAGCACCTGCCGCAGGGCGTGCTCGTCGCCGGTGACCGGCGCGGGCGTGGGCGCCAGCAGCCGGGCCGGCCGGCCGGGCTGGGCGGCGAGCAGGTCCGCGACGGAGTCGCGGGCCAGCACCGCCAGGTCCACCCGGTCGCGGCGCAGCTGCGGCTCGGCGTCGAGGCGGGCCAGGTAGAACAGGTCGTCGAGGATGCGGCCCATCCGGACGGCCTCGTCCTCGCTGCGGGCCAGCACCTCCGCCCGGCGGCCGGGCTCGACCATGTCGTGCCGCAGGATCTGCAGGTAGCCGCGGATCGAGGTCAGCGGGGTGCGCAGCTCGTGGGAGGCGTCGGCGGCGAAGTCCCGCAGCCGCTGCTCCGAGCGGGTGCGGGCGGCGATCGCCGCCTGGAGGCGGGTGAGCATGCCGTTGACCGCGAGGGTGAGCCGGTCCACCTCGCTGCGCGGGTCGTCGACCCGCACGCCGTGCAGGGGCACCCGGCGGTCGAGGTCGCCGTCGGCGATGGCGGTCGCGGTGGCGGTGATCCGGTCCAGCGGGCGCAGCCCCCGCACCAGCAGCAGCCGGGCGGAGCCGGCCAGCAGGAGCAGCACCGCCGCGCCGCCGGCCAGTTCCACCAGCACCAGCCGGCGTACGGTCTGCGCCACCGGGGCCAGCGGCAGCGCGATGAGCACGACGGCATCGCCGGCGCGTACGGTGACCACCCGCCACCCGCCCGACATGGTGGCCGGCGCCGACGGGCCCTCGGCGGGCGGCGCGGGCAACCGGTCGAGCAGCGGGGTGGCCGGCGGGGTGGCCGCCGAGAACCGGGTGAGCGTGCCGCGGTGGCGGATCTCCACCAGGTAGTCCGACGGCGCGACGGCGGCCCGGACCGTGCCGGAGGGCTGCCCGGCGAGCTGCTCCACCCGGGTGGCGACCACGGCGGCGGCGGAGCGCAGCTGGTCGTCGGTGCGCTGCATCAGGTACGCGCGCAGCGCCAGCGCGCTGACCAGCCCGGCCGACACCAGCGCCGTCGCGGTGAGCCCGACCAGGCCGAGCAGCAGGCTGCGGCGCAGCGGCAGCCGGTTCACCCGGGCACGCGCAGGGCGTAGCCGAAGCCGCGCCGGGTCTCGATCAGGGGCGGACCGAGCGGGTCCAGCTTGCGCCGCAGGTAGCCGATGTAGGTGTCGACCACGTTGGACGCGCCGTCGAAGTCGTAGCGCCACACGGCGTCGAGGATCTGCGCCCGGGAGAGCACCCGGCCGGGGTTGAGCATGAGGTGGCGCAGCAGCTTGAACTCCGTCGGCGACAGCGACAGCAGCCGGCCGCCCCGGCGGACCTCGCAGGTCTCCTCGTCGAGTTCGAGGTCGGCGTAGCGGAGCACGCCGGGGGCGGGCACGGGGGCGGAGCCGATGCGGCGCAGCACCGCCCGCACCCGCGCGACCAGCTCCTCCACCGAGAACGGCTTGGTGACGTAGTCGTCGCCGCCGTAGGTGAGGCCGGCGATCCGGTCGCGCGGGGCGTCGCGGGCGGTGAGGAACACGATGCCGATCTCGTGGCCGGCGGCCCGCAGCGCCCGGCACACCTCGAACCCGTCGCCGTCGGGCAGCAGCACGTCGAGCACGACGAGCCGGGGGCGGCTCTCCCCGGCGCGGCGCAGCGCCTCGGCCGCCGTGGTCGCGGTCACCACGTCGAAGCCGTGGAACCGCAACACGGTGGCGAGCATGTCGACGATGTTGGGCTGGTCGTCGACGACCAGGACCCGGACGGCAGCGGCGTTCATCTCGACCAGGATCAGACCACGGGCGGCTGGGAATTCGATGAGAATCCGACGAGAGCCTCCGCCCTCTCGGGCGCGGGAGCGGGCGCACCCCGGCGGCCGGGGTGCCACCAGTTGGCCCGGCCGAGCAGCGCCATCGTGGCCGGGACCAGCAGGCCCCGTACCACGGTGGCGTCCACCGCCACGGCCACCGCCATGCCCAGGCCGAACATCTTGATCACGGGGTCGGTGTGCAGGACGAAGCCGGCGAAGACGGTCACCATGATCAGGGCGGCCGAGGTGATGACCCGGCCGGTGCCGGCGAGCCCGTCGCGGACGGCGACCCGGTTGTCCCCGGTCGCCCGCCACGCCTCCTGCACGGCGCTGAGCAGGAACACCTCGTAGTCCATGGAAAGGCCGAACAGCAGGGCGAACAGCATCATCGGCACGTAGCTCTCGATGGGCACCGGCCCGGACAGGCCGGTCAGCCCCACCCCCCAGCCCCAGGAGAACACGGCGGTCAGCACCCCGTACGCGGCGCCGATCGAGACCAGGTTCATCACGGCGGCCTTGGCCGCCAGGACGGGGGCGCGGAACGCCACGTACAGCAGCACGGAGGACAGCCCGACGACCACGGCGATCACCCACGGCATCCGTTCCCGGACGCGTTCGGCCAGGTCCGCGCGGGTGGCGGTGGCCCCGCCGACGTGCACCTGCACGCCGTCGACCCGCACGCCGCGCAGGTCGGTGACCAGGGCCGCGGTGGCGGGGTCGCTGGGGCTGGTGTCCGGCCGCACGACGGCCGTGGCGACCCGACCGCCGTCGGCGAGGCGGACCGGGGCGACGGACGCGACGCCGGGCGTGGCGGCCAGCTCGCGGGTCAGCTCGGCGAGCCGGGGGTCGGCGGTCCCGGCCGCCGGGGGTTCGACGGCGGCGACCACGTTGAGCGGGCCGTTGATGCCGGGACCGAAGCCCTCGGCGAGCAGGTCGAAGCTGGTACGGGTGGCGCTACCGGGCGGGTTGTCTCCGGCGTCGAGCTGGCCGACGCTGAGCGTGGCGGCGGGGGCGGCGAGCACGGCGAGCAGCGCGGCGGCGAGCAGGGCCCACCGCCAGGGACGGCGGGTCACCCGTTCGGCCTGCCGGGCCCAGCCGGTACCGCCGTCGCCGCGGCGACGGCGGCGCAGCGGCAGCGCGTCGATGCGGGGGCCGAGCACGGCCAGCAGGGCCGGCAGGAGGGTCACCGCACCGAGCACGGCCACCACGACCACCAGGCCGGCGGTCCAGCCCAGCGTGCCGAGGATGGGCACCCCGGCCACGGCGAGCCCGCCGAGGGCGATGACCACCGTGCCGCCGGCGAACACGACCGCCGCCCCGGCGGTGCCCATGGCGGCGACCAGCGCCTCGTCACCCGGCGTGCCGACGGCCCGCAGCGCCCGGTAGCGGGTGATCAGGAACAGGGCGTAGTCGATGCCGACGCCCAGCCCGATCATCGTGGCCAGGTTCCCGGCCGCCGACGGCACGGCCACCAGGTGACCGGCGAGCCCGACCGTGGCGAGCGCGCACCCCAGGGTGAAAAGGGCGGTCACCAGCGGGACCGCCGCCGCGACCAGACCGCCGAAGGCGAACAGCAGCACCACGGCGGCCACGAGCAGCCCGACGGCCTCGGAGGTGTGCGAGCCGCCCCGCTCGGCCGCCGTGGCGAGCACCCCGCCGGGCACCGTCTCGACGCCCGCGTCGCGGGCCGGCTGCGCCGCGTCCACCACCGCCTGGCTCAGGGCCTTGTCCACGTCGCGCACGCCCACGTCGAGGCGGACCGTGAGGTAGCCGGTGCGGCCGTCGGGGCTGAGGGTGCCGGCGCGGGCGTCGACGCCGTCGACCTGGGTCACGTGCTCCACCCCGGCGAGCGCGGCGGCGGTGCGCTCCAGCGCCGCCCGGCGGGCCGGCTCGTCGAGGCGGCCGGCGTCGACGTGCACCACGACCTGCCCGGAGCTGTTGGATCCGCCGCCGCCGCGTTCGCTCAGGTCGCGGGCGACCTGGGCGTCGCTGGCGGGCAGGGCGATGTCGTTGTCGACCGGCCGGCCGAAGGCGGCGACGCAGCCGATCAGGGCGGCCGCGAGCAGCAGCCAGGCACCGAGGACCCGCCAGGGCCGGCGCGCGCACCAGCCGCCCAGCCGCTCCAGCGTCCGGTGGGTCCAACCGTCGGTCCGGGCGTGCATCAGTCTCCTCCGCAGGTGCCGGCGCGGCGGCCGTCGCCACCGCCTCCGGGCAGGGTCAGGTCATGGCCGGTCAGGCTCAGCCGCAGGCCGTCGTCGGCGACGTCGACGCCCTGCCAGCTCAGGCCGGCGGGCAGCGTGGGCAGCGGCCGGGACAGGTCGCGGCCCCCGGTGAGCCGGTCCACCAGACCGGCCCCGGCGGAGCGGCGCATGCCCAGCACCTCGATCTCGGTGGGGGTGATGGTCAGCCGGCCGGCGTCGATCGCGGGCCGGGCGAACACGGTGACCGGGAGCTGTTGCCCGGCCAGCGGGACGGTGGTCTCGACGGCGAGCAGCCCGCCGACGCCCCGGAAGCTCACCGGGCGGTCGCCGACCGTGCCGGGCAGGGCGTCGAAGCCGACCTTTATCCGCAGGTCCAGCGCGCCGATGCGGGCCGGCTGCTCCCCCGGCAGCCGCACCCGCGACAGCTCGGCGTCCACCTCGGCGGCCCGCAGGTCACCGCGCCGGACGTCGGTGGCCCCCACGGTCACCCGGCTCACCTCCCCGGTGAGCACGCCGAGCAGCACCGGGAACCCGCCGAGCTCGATGCGAGGCGGCCGGTCGAGGCCGGCGGCGCAGGCCAGCCGGTCGGACAGCCGCTGCGCCGCCGTCCGGGCGACCCACCGGTCGGCCACCACGGCGACCGTCAGCAGGACCGCCGCGCAGCCGGCTGCCAGCAGGGCGGCTCTGCGCCGCCGGATGTCACGTAGTCGCACCGGTAGAGCAGACCAGGCGGGCCTGGGCCCACCACCCGAGAACGATGAGAGGTACGTGGGAGTCGGTGGTGGTGGTCGGCCTGTGGGCTCCCGACCGGCGGGCCTCCCGCTCCGCTACCAGTCCAGCCCGAGGGTGGCGACGTAGTCGCCGAGCCGGTCGGCGATGAGCCGGTCGTCGGCGGCGGAATAGTGCCAGTGGCAGCCGAGGAGGTCCAGTCCGGCGTCGTCGAGGTACCAGTAGCGGACCTTGGCGTCGCCGGCGGCGTTACGGTCGCGTACGACCTGCTGGGCCTTGTCCCCGAAGAGGCTGGTGCCCACGACGACGATGGTCGTGCCCGCGCCGTAGCGGGTCCGCAGCTTCTCCAGGAACGACACGTACGTGGCGCGGTAGGCGGCGGCCAGGGTCGCCTCCGTCCACGCCTCGCCGCTGTTGATCGGGGTGGAGAAGTCGTTGGTGCCGAGGTCGACCACGACGAGCTGCGGGCGCCAGGTGGCGGGCCGGTCCCAGACGTCGCCGTCGACGTGCAGCAGCGCCCGGTCGTAGTAGGTGCCGTAGGTGACGCCGGGCGAACCGCCGTTGTAGTTGCGCACCATGCCGATGCCGGAGTAGGCGTTGACCTGGTAGTCGGCGATGAGCGCGCGGGCGGTGAGCGCGCCGAAGCTGAGGTCGGTGTTGGTGGTGCGGGTGACCTCGTCGCCGGTGCAGTCCCGGGTGGTCGACATGTTGCCGTAGCCGACGGTCAGCGAGTCGCCGATGAACTCGACCTGCCGGCTGCGGGCGGCGGGCCGGTCGAGGATCGCCCCGCCGGGGGCCGCGGCGAGGCCGCCGAACGCGCTGGCGCTCCACGGGCTCTCGGTGCGCTTGACGAGCCGGACGCTGTGCTCGCCGGCGGCGAGCCCGTCGACCCAGTGGGTGGTCGCGCCGGGCTTGACCAGGGTGTCGACGACCGTGCCGTCGACGGCGACGTCGTAGTCGTTGACGGCGTCGTCGAGGACGAGCCCGACGCCGGTGCCCCGGAACCGGCCCTCGAAGTAGATGCCGGGCCAGCTGTACTGCACGGTCTGCCCGACGGTCACGACCCGCCCGGCGGTGTGGGTCTGCGCCAACACGCCGGACGGCCCACCCGGGTCGCCGGGGTCACCCGGGGCGTCGCCGCCGCAGCTGGTCCCGTTGAGGGCGAAGCCCGTCGGGGCGGGGTTGGCGGCGCCGAACGAGCCCATCAGGCCGAAGCTGGTGCTGCCGCCGGTGGCCAGGCCGCCGTTCCAGGTAGCGTTGCGGGCGGTCACCTGCGCGCCGGCCTGGGTGACGGTGGCGTTCCACGCCTGCGTCACCCGCTGGCCCGACGGGTAGGACCAGGTCAGCGTCCAGGCGGTGACCGGGGCGCCCAGGTTGGTGACGGTGACGTCGGCGGTGAAGCCGCCGGGCCACTGCCCGCCGACGCGGTACGTCACCGCACAGCCGGCCGAGGCGGCCTGCGCGGGCACGGCTGCGGTGGCGGTGGCGGTGGCGGTGACGCCGAGCATCAACGCGGTCAGCACCGCGGTCGCTCCCCTGGTTCCCACGCGTTCCCCTCAGTGGTGTCGGCGGCGCTGGAGTCGAAGGTTAGTCTGGATTGCCAACAAACTAGCCGTCGGCCGGGAGCACCCGCAAGGGCAGACGCATCGACAGGCATCGCAGTTTCCCTCGGCCGCGCTGCTGCCCTGGCGGATCGGCCTGCCGACCCGTACCGGCCGGGGAGCGACCCCACGGCGGGCCGGCCGGGGACCGGCGCGCGATGATGGCCGGGTGAGCGTGCGCGACAACGTCCTGACGGAGCTGAGGCTTTCGGCCGACGCCGCGCCCCGGGTGACCGGCGAGCCGTGCCCGGCGACCCTGTCGGCACCGCTGGCGGTCGCCGAGTGCGCGGTCGCCTCCGTGGCCGCCTGCCTGGCCGCCGCCGCCGAGCTGAGCCATGCCCGCGCCGGCCGGCGCCCCGAGGTCACCCTGGACACCGGCCACGTCGTGGCGGCGGTGCGCGGCGAGGCGTTGCTGCGCGACGCCGCCGGACGCGGGATCGACGGCTTCGCCCCGCTGTCGCGGCTGTGGCGGGCCGCCGACGGGTGGGTACGCACCCATGCCAACTACCCCTGGCACCGGGCCGCGCTGCTGACCGCGCTCGGCGTCGCCGACGGGCCCGACGCCGAGGTCAGCCGGCAACTGGCCGACGCCGTGGCCGCCCGCCCGGCGGGCGAGGTGGAGACCCTCACGTACGCCGCTGGCGGCCTGGCCGTCGCGGCCCGCACCCCGCAGCAGTGGTGGCCGGGCGCGCCGCCACAGACTGCAAGTGGCTCCCCGCTGGTGGCCGCCGCGCGGCTCGGCGACGCGCCGGCGCTACCCGGCCCCGGGCCGCTGCCGGCGTCGGGGCTGCGGGTGCTGGACCTGACCAGGGTGATCGCCGGTCCGGTGGCCACCCGGATGCTGGCGGCGCTCGGCGCTGACGTGCTGCGAGTCGACGACCCGCGCCGGCCGGAGCTGCCGCTGCACGCCGTCGATGGGGTGATCGGCAAGGCGAGCTGCCTGCTCGACGCCGGCACAGACGCCGGCCGGGACGCGCTACACCGCCTCGTCGCCGGGGCGGACGTCGTGGTGACCGGGTACCGCCCGGGCGCGCTGCGCCGGCTCGGCCTGGCCCCGGACCAGGTCGCCGACCGGCATCCCGGCACGATCGTCGCCTGCCTGACGGCGTGGGGCACCGACGGCGCCTGGGGTGCCCGCCGCGGCTTCGACAGCCTGGTACAGGTCGCCACGGGCATCGCCTGGACGGTACGCGGGGACGACGGCCGCCCCGGCGCGCTGCCATGCCAACTGCTCGACCACGCGACCGGCTACCTGCTCGCCGCCGGAGTCCTTGCCGCCCTGGCCCGGCGGGAACGCGCGGGTGAGGCGTGCCAGGTGAGCATCTCCCTGGCCCGCACGGCGCGGTGGCTGCTGGACCAGGGGCCCCGGCCGGCCCGCGCTGGCGAGCCCGATCCACCCGATCCGACTGGTCCGTCCGGGGACGAGGCGTACCGGGGCAACCTCGGCGACGGGTGGCGCGGGGTCACCCCGCCGGGTCGCCTCGACGGTCACCCGCTGCACTGGCCGCACCTGCCGCCCGCGTACGGTCGGTCGGCTCCCGTCTGGCCTCTCTGACCACGGCTACGCCCCCGGCGGGCACCTCCACGGCCGTGTCGACCCGCGCGCCGGTGAGCAGTTCCACGCCGGTGGCCGGCACCCGGTGCGCCCGGTCGGTGTGGTTGAGCAGGAACAGCCAGCTCGCCGCCGCGCCGGAGCGGCGCACCGCCTCCACCCCGGCCGGCGCGGCGGGGCAGGTCGGTACCGCGCCGGCCGCGAGGGCCGCGTCCGTCAGCAGCCGCCGGTACGTCTCGTCGTCGGGTCGGGTGGACACGTACCAGGCGGTGCCCGCGCCGTGGCGGTGGCGGGTCACCGCCGGCTGCCCGGCGAGCGCCCCACCGGCGTACGCGCGGACGGTCTCGGCCCCGGCGAGCCCGACGGCCTCGGCCCAGATCAGCCCGGTGCCGCCCCCGGCGAGGGGGACCTGTTCGCCGTCGGCGAGCGGGTGGAACTCCTCCACGCGCACGCCGAGCACGTCGCGGAACGCGCCCGGGTAGCCGCCGGTGCGGACCCGGGCGTGCTCGTCGGCGACGCCGCTGAGCCAGGTCACCACGAGGTGGCCGCCGCCCTCGACGTAGCTGCGGGCCCACGCCGCTGCGGCGTCGGAGGCGAGGTAGAGGGCCGGGAGCACCAGCAGCGCGTACCCGTCGAGGGGGTCGCCGGGCAGCACCACGTCGCAGCCGAAGCCGGCCCGCCACAGCGCGCGGTGCGCCGCCGCGACCTCCTCGTGGTGGTGCAGCCGCTGCGACGGCAGGCCGGGGTGTCGCAGGGCCCACCCGCTGGCGGCGTCCCAGCCGATCGCCACGGACGCCTCGACCGTCGCGCCGTCGGTCTCGGCGATCCGGTCGAGGATCGCGCCCAGCTCGACCGTCTCGCGGAAGATCCGGCTGTCCGGGCCGGCGTGCGGCACGAGCGCCGAGTGGAAGCGTTCCGCCCCGCCGACGGGTGCACGCCACTGGAAGTACATCGCGCCGCGCGAACCCCGGGCGACGTGGGCGAGGCTGTGCCGGGCCATCCGGCCGGGCTCCTTGGGGTGCATCCGCCCGGCCGTGTAGATCAGGTTCGGGGCGCTCTCCATGAGCAGCCAGGCGCTGCCGTCGGCGGCGTCGCCGGGCACCGCGCCGCGCCGCCGCCCGTCGCCGTCGGCGCGGGCGCGGTGGTCGCGGGCGGTCGAAGTCGGGTCGGCGGCGGCCCGGGCGCGGGCGCCGTGGCGGGCCCAGCCCCGGGCCAGGTCCGCAGCGAGGGCCGTCTGCTCCTCGGCCCCACCGTCGACCGCCGACGGGTAGTGGTCGATGGCCACCAGGTCGACCTCGGCGGCCCAGCCGGCGTGGTCGACCGGCACCCAGTCGCCGAGGACGTAGTTGGTGGTCACGGGCACCGCCGGGTTCGCCGCCCGCAGCAGGTCCCGCTGCTCGGCGTACGCGGCGAGCAGGGTGTCCGACCAGAACCGGCGGAAGTCGAGCAGTTGGCCGGGGTTGGCCAGGTACTGCGTCGCCCGGGGGGTGCTGATCTGCGCCCAGTCGGAGTAGTGCTGGCTCCAGAAGCTGGTGGTCCAGGCCTCGTTGAGGGCGTCCAGGCAGCCGTGCCGGGCGGCCAGCCACGCCCGGAACGCCGTCGCGGCGTGCTCGCAGTGGCAGACGGTGCCGTACTCGTTGTGCACGTGCCACAGGGCCAGCGCCGGGTGGTGGGCGTAGCGGTCGGCGAGGACGTCGGCGATCCGCCGGGCGGCGGCCCGGTACGCCGGTGCGGCGGCGCAGTAGGTGTCCCGGCTGCCGTGGTGCAGCCGTACCCCGTCGGCGGTCACCGGCAGCGCGCCCGGGTGGGCCAGGGAGAACCAGGGCGGCGGCGACGCGGTCGGGGTGGCCAGCGCCGCGCCGATGCCGTTGTCGGCGAGCAGGTCCAGCACCCGGTCGAGCCAGCCGAAGTCGTAGCGGCCGGGCGCGGGTTCGAGGCGGGACCAGGCGAAAACGCCGACGGTGACGAGGTTGACGCGCGCCCGGCGCATCAGGACGACGTCCTCGGCCCAGACCCGCTCGGGCCACTGCTCGGGGTTCCAGTCGCCGCCGAAGCGGAGCCGGGCCTCGTCCCACATGCCGCACCGTCCGTTCACTGAGGTGGTGGTGTCCGGGTACGCCGGCCGGCGCCCCACGCGGAGTCCGCTCCGCACGGGGCGCCGGGGGCTCAGCCCTTCACGGCACCGGTGATGACGCCCTTGGTGAAGTGCCGCTGCACGAACGGGTAGACGATGATCGCCGGGACGACGGTCACCACGACGACCGCCATCTTCACCGCCAGCGTCGGCGGGTACGCGGTGATCCCGGGCAGGCTCACCGCGGCGCCGGAGACGTTCGGCGACTGACCGGCCAGGATGTAGCTCTGCAGCACCCGCTGGATGGGGAACTTGTCGTTGTCGTCGATGTAGAGCACCGAGTTGAAGTAGGCGTTCCAGTAGCCGACGGCGTAGAACAGGCCGACCACCGCGATCACCGCCTTCGACAGCGGCAGCATGATCCGGGTGAGGATGCGGAACTCGCCCGCCCCGTCGATGCGGGCGCTGTCGAGCAGTTCCCCGGGGACGCCCATGAAGAACGCCCGGATGACCACGAGGTTGAACACGCTGATCGCGCTGGGCAGGATCAGCGACCAGATGCTGTCCTTGAGCCCCAGCCCGGTCACCACGAGGTAGCTGGGCACCAGGCCGGGGAAGATCAGGAAGGTCAGCAGGAAGAAGAACAGCAGGCCCCGGTGCCCCACCGAACCGGGCCGGGACAACCCGTACGCGGCCAGCACGGTGAGCACCAGGCTCACCGTCGTGCCGAGGACGGTGACCAGGGTGCTGATCCAGACGGCCCGGGTGATCTGGCCGCCGTTGAAGATCGTGATGTACGCCGACGGGTCGAGTTCCCGGGGCACCATCACCATGCCGCCGGCCGCGTCGATCGTCTCCCGGGAGGCGAGGCTGGTCACCAGCACCGCCCACAGGGGCACGAGCACCGCCGCCACGAGCAGGACGAGCACGACGCCCTTGCCGAACAGGCCGACCGGCGAGGGCGGCTCCTCCCACGGTGGCCGTGGGCTGCCGCGCCGCCGCCGGGGCGGCTTGCCGCCCGTCGCGGGTGCGGCCGCCGCCGGTCCGATGCCACTGCGCTGTGCGGTCATGACTTGGAGTACACCCCCTGCTCGCCGAGCCGGTGCGCGAGCTTGTTGGCCGCGAGGATGAGGATCAGGCCCACCACCGCCTTGAACAACCCGGCCGCGGCGCCCAGGCCCCACTGCTGGGTGGCGATCGCCTGGTAGTAGACGAAGGTGTCGAGCACCTCTGCGGCGTCCCGGCCGACCGCCTCCCGTTGCAGGATGAACTGCTCGAACCCGACCGACAGCGCGTCGCCCAGCCGCATGATGAGCAGCAGCACGATCACCGGCCGCAGCCCGGGCAGCGTGATGTGCCACAGTCGCCGCCACCGCCCGGCGCCGTCGGCCGCCGCCGCCTCGTACAGGTTGGGGTCGATCGCGGCGAGCGCGGCCAGGAAGACGATCGCGCCCCAGCCGATGTCCTTCCACACCGCCTCGGCGGTGACCAGCACGATGAACGTGTCCGGGTTGGTCATGATGTTCCACGGTTGCAGGCCGGCCTCGCGCATCTCCTGGGCGAGCAGCCCGGCCCCGCCGAGCATCTGCACGAAGAACGTGACCACCAGCACCCAGCTGAAGAAGTGCGGCAGGTAGACGACGCTCTGCACGAAGCCGCGCACCCGCCCGGAGATCAGGCTGTTGAGCAGGACCGCCAGCAGGATCGGCAGGGGGAAGAAGAACACCAGCTGGAACGCGGTGATGGTGAGGGTGTTGCGCACCGCGTCCCAGAACAGCGGGTCGGCGAAGAGCGCCTCGAAGTTGCCGAAGCCGATCCACTCGCTGTAGAGGAACGCCTCCACCGGGTCGTCGCCGACGAAGGGGTTGTAGTCCTGGAAGGCGATGACGTTGCCGAGGGTCGGCAGGTAGTGGAAGACCAGCAGCAGCGCGGCGGCCGGCGCGGTCATCGCCAGCAGCGGCCAGTCCCGGCGCAGCCGGGCCCGCAGGCTCGCCT
>NZ_JBHUVA010000055.1:0-44946 GCF_042670805.1 Micromonospora sp. NPDC057141
CAGGCAATGCGGTGTGGCAGCGGCGCACGGACGCGGCTCAGGCCGCCCCACCGACGTCGGTCAGGCCGCCGCCCCGCCGGCGCGGGGCGGGCGCAGGCGCCGGCGGGCGGGTCAGGCCGGCACCAGCGGCGCGGACGTGCTGCCCCGCTCGGCGACGAGCGGCACCAGCAGCCCCGGCGGCAACGCAAGCGGCGCGGGCACTGCCGGGACGGGCACTGCCGGGACGGGGGGCGCCGCCGCGGTACCGGTGCGGGCCGGCGCGAGGGCGAGCGGCCCGGTTGCGGCGGCAGCGGCACCCGCCCGGACTGGGATGACCCGATCCAGGCCGGTGACGTGCAGCACCCGGGCCACCATCGGGGCCGGGTCGACGAGCACCAACTCGCCGCCCCGGACGCGGGCCCGGCGGTGCGCGGCGACCAGCGCCCGCACCCCGGCGGCGGAGAGCAGCCGGACGCCGGAGAGGTCGAGCCGCAGCAGTGGCCGGGCCGGGGCGGCCCAGAGCGCGGAGCGCAGCACGCCGACCGTGGCGATGTCGACCTCGCCGGTCGCCCGCATCTCCACGACGTCGTCACCCACGTCGACCTGCACGTGGAACCGATCGCTGCGCTGCTCCATGACCACGAATCTAGCCCCACCCACCGACATTTCCGCCCTGCCCGGGAGTGACTCCGGGTACACCCAGGGTCTGACCCTGAGCCGCCCCGGATACTCCCCTGGCAGGAGGCCCGGGGGAAGCGCTGCCGAGGCCGGCCGACACGCCCGCCGAGCGCCGCCTCCCAGGCGAGGCGGCAGGTGAGAATGGGCAGATGGTGGTACCCCGCCCCCGCGCGCCCCGGCCCATCCGTCCCGTCCGCGAGCCGGCCACCGTGCCGCCCCCGCTGACCGGGCTGTGGGCGCCCGACGACCGTCGGCTGGACGAGGTGGAGCTGCTGCCGCTGCCCGATGACGCGCACGGACCCGAGGACGTCGTGGTCGACCACACCGGCCGGGTGATCAGCGGGGACGAGGACGGCCGGCTCTGGTGGTGGGCGGTCGACGCGCCGGCGGGCACCCCGGGCAGGTTGCTGGCGGAGACCGGGGGCCGGCCGCTCGGCATCGAACTCGACCCGCGCGACGGCAGCCTGGTCGTCTGCGACGCGTACCGGGGGTTGCTGCGGGTCACCCCCGACGGGGCGGTACGGGAGCTGACCGGCACCGTCCCGCCGGTGCACCTGGCCAACAACGCCGCCGTGGCCCGCGACGGCACGATCTACTTCACCGACAGCTCGGACCGCTTCCCCCTGTCCCACTGGAAGCACGACCTGCTGGAGCACCGGCCCAACGGGCGGGTGCTCGCCTACGATCCGGGCACCGGGCGGACGGACGTGGTGACCGCCGGGCTCTACTTCCCCAACGGCGTCGCGCTGACCCCCGACGAGTCCGCGCTGATCCTGGTGGAGACGACCACCCACCGGCTGCTCCGGGTCGACCTGCCCGGCGGGGAGGCCACCGTGCTGGCGGACCTGCCGGCCTACCCGGACAACCTCTGCGGGGTCGGCGACGGGACGTACTGGATCGCCCTGCCCAGCCCCCGGCTGCCGGCGGTGGAGCGGCTGCTGCCGCACCCTCGGCTGCGGCAGCTGGTGGCGCTGCTGCCCGACGCGGTCCGCCCGCAGCCGCGCCGGTACGGCCTCGTCGCGCTGGTCGACGGCGCGGGCGCGGTGCTGCGGACCCTGCACGGCCCGCGCGGCGCCTACTGGATGATCACCGGGGTGCGCCAGCACGGCGACCGGCTCTGGCTGGGCTCCCTGGTCGGCTCCGGCGTGGCCCGGGTGCCGCTCGGCTGACGGCCGGCCGACGCGACACGTGGCCCGGCCGGCCGACCCGGCGGTCGTTCCTCCCGCCGGTCAGCCGCCGCTGGCCGACGGCGCCGGCGCGGGCGAGCCCCCGCCGGCCACCGCCCCCGGGTGCGGCGACGCGGTGTGCGGGCTGGGCCGAAGCCCGGCCGGGACGGGCAGGGCGCTGCCCTTGGCAAACTCGTCCCAGCTGACGTTCCAGGCCGTCCAGCCGTTGCCGGCCTGCAGCGGCACCTCGGTGCCCGTGACGGTGACGAGGTCGCCGACCTGGGTGATTCCCATCAGCCAGTCGGCGGAGACGGCGGAGACGTTGGCGCAGCCGTGCGACACGTTGGTGCTGCCCTGGTCGCCCTCCGACCACGGTGCGGAGTGGATGAACTCCCCGCCCCAGGTGAGCCGCTGGGCGTCGTCGACGTCGACGACGTAGCCGCCGTCGGGCTCGCCGCGGGTGTCGAACGTCGTCCGCTCGTGCTTCTCCATGATCACCATCTTGCCGCTGGAGCTGGGCGTGCTCGGCTTGCCGAGGCTGACCGGAATCCGGCGGACGAGCTTGCCGTCGCGGAAGACCGACATCTGCTTGGTGGCGTTGTCGATGTCGACGGAGACCTGCCGGCCGATCGTCGAGGTGGCCCGGCGCTCGGCGTCGCCCACCAGGTCCTTGCCGATCGGCAGCCCTTCCAGCGCCGCGCGGACGCTGATCCTGGTGCCCGGCCGCCAGAAGTCGGGCGCCCGGTAGTAGGCCTGGCTGCCGTCCTCCAGCCAGGACCAGGTGCCCGGTTGCGGCGGGTCGGTCCTGACGAACAGCCGCTTCTGCACCGCCGCGCGGGCCTCCTTCGGCACGCCCGGGTCGAAGGACACCGTCACGGGCATCGCGGTGCCGTACGTCTGGCTGCCCGCGAAGTAGAGCGTGCTGGTGATCGCCGGCTTGGTCGGCTTCGGCGCGGTGGTGAACGTCGTCCTGCGGGTGGCGGTCCTCCCGCCGTCACCCGTCACCGTCACCTCGGCGGTGTACGTCCGCCCGCCGGTCAGCGGCGCGCCGGGCACCCAGCTCGTCCCGTCCTCCCGGGGTTCCCCCGGGACCTGCCGGCCCTTGTCGTCGGTGAGCCGGACGCCGGTGACCCTGCCGTGGGCCACGCTGGTGCCGACCTCGGCGCTGACCGGGACGTCGCGGGCCCGGTCGGCGGGCGTCAGCTCGACCGTCGGCGGGGGTGCCGCCCGCGCGGCCCGCTCGGCAGCCTTCTTCCCCTCGGCGGTGCATCCGCCGAGGACCAGTGGTGTGGCTGCGATGGTTACCGCCAATAGCGTCAATCGCCGCCTCACGTCCATGTTCCGCACCCCTTTTCCGCTCCCCTTTGGCCACATTCTGTACGGCGTCCCGGGAGGTCCGGTGCAGTTTCCGGAAAAGGCGCGGCGCCATTGTCGACAGTTTCGGCGACGGCGGGCCGAAGATTGTGCGGCGCACTCCGACGCCCCGGGTGTCACCGATCGGAAGGTCCACCCCGGGCGACCGGTTTCGCCCTCCGCCGTCAGTCCCAGTCCTGGTCGCCGTGGTTGCGGTCCCACCGGCCGCCCACCGGCGGGGTGTCCAGGCGGGTGGCGGCCACCGCGTTGCCGGCCAGGTCGTTGTCCTCGACGCGGCAGGCCACGCAGCTGCCCCGCTCGGTGATCCAGAGTCCGTGCGTCTGGGTGCGTTCGTCGTGGTTGTCCCAGATCCGGTTGCCCCGGACGGTGGCCGAGTCGAAGTGCGCATTGACCGTGATCCCGGCCCGGCAGCGTGGTGCCGCCGGCAGCTCGTACGCCGTCCCGGGCAGCGGGGTGTCCCCGCTCCAGCTGGTGTACGCGTCCGGGCGCACCGGGGCGAGGGTGAGCCCGGTGTCGTCGTTGGCGGCGACCAGGGCGACCCGTTTGCCGACCCGCAGCACCTTGCCCCGGTGCCCGTCGTGCTGCCAGCCCGCCGTCCGGTCGACCAGCGACCGCTCGTTGTAGCGGACCGACTCGCCGCCCCCGGTGTGCGCGCCGGAGCACTGCCGGCCGTTGTTGCGGATGCGGTTGTTGAGCAGGACCGCGTCGACCATCGGCCGGTCGATCCGGATGGCATCCAGGCCGTTGCCCCAGAAGTCGTTGCTGTCGATCACCACGTCCGTGGCCGCGCCCCGGTAGCCGTGCCCCAGGTCGTGCTCGTGGTAGCCGTACGCCCCGTTGCCGCTGATCCGGTTGCCGCGGACCGTGTACGGGCCCGGGGTGTTGCCCATGCTGATGCCGTCGCGGACGTTGCCGTCGATGACGCAGTCGGCCAGCAGGCCACCCCGGCCGGCGACCCCGGAGGTCCCCTCGGCGGAGACGTCGAAGCCGGCCTCCAGGTTGCCGGTCATGGTGCACGCGGAGACGATCAGCCCGTCCGCGCCCCAGTCGGAGATGCCGAACCGGTTGCCCTGGCTGTGGCAGCCGATGATCCGATAGCCGCGCGGCGGCGCCCAGGCGGCCTTCTGCAACTCCAGGAAGATGCCGTTGGTGCCGTTGCCCAGGGCGGTGCAGTTGGCGATGGTGAGCCGCTCCACGGTGCCCCAGCCGCCGATGCCGACGCCGATCCCGGCGCCGCCCATCTCCTGGCCGTTGTCCAGCCGGCCGCAGCCGACGACCACCACCCCCTCGATCAGGCTGTCCTGGAGGAAGTCGCAGCCCAGGCCGGTCGCCGCGGTGTGGTGGAGGTAGAGGTTGCGGAAGACGCCGCGCACCACGTACTGGAGGCCGAGGCCCTTGGCGAGGTAGTTGTACTCGGCCATGGCCACGCCGGAGCCGTCGATCTCGAAGTCGGCGAAGGTGCAGTCGGCGATGTGCCGGTCGCGGTCGGCGCCGTGCTGGAGGGTGGTCCAGAACGCCAGCGGCGTCGGGTCGGCCCGGTTGCCCTCGTTGCTGAGCAGGAACCGGGTCGCGCCGGGGCCGGCCCCGATCAGGGACACGCCGCTGCGCCAGACCGTGCCCGCGTCGCGGATGGAGTAGATGCCGGGCGGGCAGTAGATGACGCGGGCCCGCCCGTCGGCGGCGTAGCCGTCGCCGAGCCGGTCCACCAGCGCGGCGAGCGCGGGCTGGTCGTTGGTGACCCCGTCGCCGCGCAGCCCGTACTCCGTGGCGTCGCAGTGCAGCGGTGCCCCGGCGACGGCCGGGCGGCGGTCTCGGACGGCGGCGGGCAGGCCCTGGAAAGGCACTGCGCTCTCCCCTCGGACGGGCGGGCGACCGGGTGTGGTCGCGGGCGGGCGACCGGGTGGTCGTCGTCGGCGCCGATTTCCCGGCCACGGCGGGGAGAAACGGGGTGGGAAACGGATCGGCGCGACCTGACGGGATGGTCGTGAGAATTAGCGGAGATCCGGGCCGGGAACACATTTCCCGGCGCATTCGGCCGGCGGCGCGCGAAAGGGGACGACAGGGGCGTGGGCCGAACTGGAGACGGACGTTTCCGGTCCCGGCGGGCGGGTTGCGCCGCCGGGACCGGCTCACATGTTGGCGACCAGCAGGGCGGGCTGCTCCACGCAGTCCGCGACGTGCCGCAGGAAGCCGCCGGCGACCCCGCCGTCGCAGACCCGGTGGTCGAAGGTGAGGCTGAGCTGCGTCACCTTGCGCACCGCGAGCTGCCCGTCGACGACCCACGGCTTGTCCACGATCCGCCCCACGCCGAGCAACGCCGCCTCGGGGTGGTTGATGATCGGGGTGGAGCCGTCGACGCCGAACACGCCATAGTTGTTGAGGGTGAACGTGCCACCGGTGAGGCGGGCCGGCGGCAGGGTGCCGGCCCGGGCGGCGACGGTGGTCTCGGCCAGCGCCACGGCCAACTCCCGGGTGGTGAGCAGCTGCGCGTCGCGCAGCACCGGGACGACCAGGCCCCGGTCGGTCTGCGCGGCGATGCCCAGGTGCACCCCCCGGGACTGGATGATCCGCTGCCCCTCGGTGTCGACGCGCGCGTTGAGCTGCGGGAACCGCCGCAGCCCGCTGAGGCAGATCCGGGCCAGCAGGGCCAGCAGGCTCACCGGCGCGTCCGGGGTCGCGGCGTTGATCGCCCGGCGGGTCTCCACCAGGGCGGTGGCGTCCGCGTCGACCCAGATGGTCACCTCGGGGATCTCCCGCCGGCTGCGGGAGAGCTTGTCGGCGATCACCTTGCGGACGCCGGTGAGCGGGACCACCAGGTCCTCCTCGCCCGCCGGCACGGCGACCCGTCCCGCCGTGACCGGCCCGCCGGCCGTGGTCGACCCGGGGCGGTCGGGCACCGGGGCGAGCCGGGGAGACGGGGCCGCACCGGCGAGGGCCGCCTCCACGTCGGCCCGGCGCACCACCCCACCCGGACCGGTGCCGCGCAGGGTGGCCGGGTCGATGCCGTGTTCCCGGGCCAGCCGCCGGACGATCGGGGAGATCACCAGGGCGACCCCGCCCCCGGGGACCACCGCCGGTCCGGAAGCCTCCGCCGCGGGCGCGGGGGCGGGGGCGGGGGCCGGCGGCTCGGGGGCGACCGCGAGCCGGGGTCGGCGACGCCGCCGACCCGCCGCGCCGTGGCCGGTGCCGTACCCGATGAGGACGTTGCCGCTGCCGGCGCGCTCCTCCTCCCGGTAGGTGGCGTGCCCGACGGTCTCGCCGCCGACACCGGCACCGCCGTCGGTGGGCGCGATGGTGATCAGGGGCTGGCCGACCGGGCGCGTCTCGCCCGCCGCGCCGTGCAGGGCGACGACCCGCCCGGCGTACGGGCAGGGCACGTCGACGACGGCCTTCGCGGTCTCCACCTCCACCACGCTCTGGTCCACCGTCACGGTGTCGCCGACGGCGACCCGCCACTGCACGATCTCCGCCTCGCCCAGCCCCTCGCCCAGGTCCGGCAGGAGGAACACCCGCTCGCTCATGCCGCACTCCCCTGCGGCAGCCAGCGCGCGTCGGGCCGGTCGTCCCACTGAAGCCGGGCCACCGTGTCGAGCACCCGGTCCACGCCGGGCAGGTGGGTGTGCTCCAGCATCGGCGCGGGGTACGGGATGTCCAGCCCGGACACCCGCAGCACCGGGGCGTGCAGGGCGTGGAAGCAGCGTTCCTGCACCCGGGCGGCGATCTCCGCGCCGACCCCGGCGAAGCCCTGCGCCTCGGAGATCACCACGCACCGGCCGGTGCGGCGCACCGACGCGGCGATCGTGGCGTCGTCGAGCGGGACGATGGTGCGCACGTCCACCACCTCCAGGTCCCAGCCCTCCTCGCGGGCGGCCTCGGCGGCGTCGAGGGCGACCGGCACCGCCGGCCCGTACGCGATCAGGGTGGCGTCGGCGCCCGGCCGGCGCACGACGGCCCGGCCGAACGGCTCGGTGGCCGCCGGCAGGTCCGCCTCGGCGCTGGAGAAGTAGAGCTTCTTCGGCTCCAGGAACACGACCGGGTCCGGGTCCGCGATGGCCTCGCGCAGCAGCGAGTACGCGTCGGCGACCGTTGCCGGGGTGACGACCTTCAGGCCCGGGGTGTGCGCGTAGTAGGCCTCGGACGAGTCGCAGTGGTGCTCGACGCCGCCGATGCCGCCCGCGTACGGCACCCGGATGACCATGGGCACGCCGAGCGCGCCCCGGGTGCGGTTGCGCAGCTTCGCCACGTGCGAGGCGATCTGCTCGAACGCCGGGTACGCGAACGCGTCGAACTGCATCTCCACCACCGGCCGCAGCCCGGACATGGCCAGGCCGACGGCGAAGCCGACGATGCCGGCCTCGGCGAGCGGGGTGTCGAAGCAGCGCTTCTCGCCGAACCGGGCCTGGAGGCCGTCGGTGATCCGGAAGACGCCGCCGAGCTTGCCGACGTCCTCGCCGAAGACCAGCACCCGCTCGTCGTCGGCCAGCGCGTCGGCGAGCGCGGCGTTGAGCGCCTTCGCCATGGTGGTCGCCGCCATCAGTCCTCACCGTCGCTCTCGCGGGCGGCGGCCAGCTCGGCGCGGACCTGCTCGCGCTGCTCGACCAGCTGCGGGGTCGGCGTGGCGTAGACGTGCTCGAAGAGGCTCAGCGGGTCGACCTCGGGCTGGACGTGCATCCGCTCGCGCAGGTCGGCGGCGTACGCCTCGGCCTGCGCGGCGATCGCGGCGACCGCCGCGTCGTCGAGCGCACCGTGCGCACGCAGGTACGTCTCCAGCCGGGCGACCGGGTCGCGGTCGCGCCAGGTGTCGACCTCGGCGCCGTCGCGGTAGCGGGTGGCGTCGTCGGCGTTGGTGTGCGGTTCCATCCGGTACGTGTGCGCCTCGACCAGGTACGGGCCGTTGCCGGCGCGGGCGTGCGCGACCGCGCGGGTGAGCACGGCGAGCACGGCGACGGGGTCGTTGCCGTCGACCTGTTCGCTGGGCACGCCGTACCCCACGCCCTTGTACGCCAGTGACGGGGCGGCCGTCTGCCGCGACAGCGGGACGCTGATGGCGTACTTGTTGTTCTGCACGAAGAACACGACGGGGGCCCGGAACACGGCGGCGAAGTTGACGCCCTCGTGGAAGTCGCCCTCGCTGGTTGCGCCGTCGCCGATGAAGGCCAGCGCCACGGTGTCGCGGCCCTGGTGGGCCTCCCCGTAGGCGAGACCGGCGGCGTGCACGCACTGGGTGGCCAGGGGGGTGCACTGCGGGGCGGTGTGCACCCGCGTGGGGTCGTACCCGCAGTGCCAGTCGCCGCGCAGCAGGGTGAGCACCTCGACGGGGTCGATGCCCCGGGAGACCAGCGCCATCGACTCGCGGTAGGTCGGGAAGACCCAGTCGGTGTCCCGGACGGCGAGCACCGCGCCGACCTGGCAGGCCTCCTGGCCGCGCGAGGACGGGTAGACGGCGAGCCGGCCCTGCTTGGTCAGGGCGGTGGCCTGGGTGTCGAAGCGGCGGCCGACGACCATGCGGCGGTACATCTCGCGCAGTGCCTCGACGGGCGGCTCGGGATAGTCGGCGCGGGCCGGCCGGGCGGTGCCGTCGGGGTCGAGCAGCCGCACCGGCTCGGTCTGCGGCAGCAGGGCGGCGGACGGGTCGGTCGTCGCCTGCTCGCGGGCGGGTGCCTTGGTGGGCTTCTTGGCCGGCGGGCGCGTGCGCGGGGATGCCCTGCGGACCGCCTGGGGTGTGGTCGTCACGGCGGGGACCTCCTGGACTTGTGGTGGGCCTATGGTCCTGCCGTTGGATGATTGACTCAACATGCCCGATGAACGCGGGACGAACGGCACGGGAAGGGGTCCAAGGTGAGCCAGGAGACCAACAGGGAGCCGGGCATGGCGGGCGGTACGGGACGTTCGGCCGGGCCGCTCGACGAGGTGGACCGGCGCATCCTCGACGAGCTGGTCCGCGATGGGCGAATCTCCATCCGCACCCTCGCCGAACGGGTGCACGTCTCCCGCACCAACGCGTACGCGCGGGTGGAGCGGCTGCTGCGCGACGGCGTGATCACCGGCTTCCGGGCCCGGGTCGCGCCGGAGCCGGCCGGGCTGGGCACGTCGGCGTACATCGCGCTGACCATCCAGCAGAACACCTGGCGGGAGGTGTCCGCGGAGCTGGCCCGGGTGCGCTACGTCGAGCACGTCGCGCTGCTCAGCGGCGAGCACGACGTGCTGGCCCTGGTCCGGGCGCCGGACAACGCCACCTTGCGGGACGTCGTGCTGGACCGGGTGCAGGGCATCGCCGGGGTGCTGTCCACCCGCAGCTGGCTGGTCTTCGAGGAGTTCGAGGGCACCCGCAGCCCCTGGGAGTGAGCGCCGCAGGCGGGCGTGGGGCCGCAGGACGGGCGCGGGAAAGTCTGCGCGGTCGGCCCGGCGGCGGTCAGGGCTTGCGGGCCACGCAGCCGTACTGCGGGACGACGGTCGCCTCCTCGCCGTCGGCCGGACGCCACCGCGCGCACGACACCAGGCCCGGCTCCACCAGCTCCAGGCCGTCGAGGAACCGGGCGATCTCCGCCCCGGTGCGCGCGCGGATCGGCGGTGCGGCGTTGGCGTTCCAGAACTCCATCGCGGCCACGTTCGCCTCGCCGCCCAGCTCGACGGTGGGATGGGTGAGCGCCAGGTAGCTGCCGCGGGGCATAGCGTCCAGCAGCCGGCGGACTATCGCCACGGCCTCGTCGGTGTCGAGCACGAAGTTGAGGATGCCCAGCATCATCACGGCCACCGGCCGGTCGAGGTCCAGCGTCCGGGCGGCGGCGGCCAGGATCGACGCCGGGTCGTGGACGTCCGCCTCGACGTAGTCCGTGGCTCCCTCCGCGGAACTGGTCAGCAGGGCGCGCGCGTGCACGAGCACCATCGGGTCGTTGTCGACGTAGACGATCCGCGCGTCGGGGGCGACGGACTGCGCGACCTGGTGGGTGTTGTCGGCGCTCGGCAGGCCGGTGCCGATGTCGAGGAACTGCCGCACGCCCGCCTCGCCGGCCAGGTGCCGCACCGCGCGGGCGAGGAAGCGCCGGTCGGCGCGGGCGACCTCCCCGATGACCGGGAACATCGCGCGGACGTGCTCGCCGACCCGGCGGTCCGGCTCGAAGTTGTCCTTGCCGCCAAGCCAGTGGTTCCACACCCGGGCGTTGTGCGCCACCGAGGTGTCGATGGGCTCGACCCGCTCGCCGCCGCGGACCCCGACGTCGCCGGACTCTGACACGAAAACTCCTCGGCTGTCGCGGATGTCCGATCAGCCTAGCTCCGTGCCGAGCGGCCCGCCCGGGCCGGGTCAGGACAGCAGCGCCACCCCGACGGCCATCAGCGGCAGCGACACGAACAGGAAGATGCCGACCCCGGTGAGCACCCGCCCACCCCCTGCGTCCTCCCGCTCGGGGGCCAACCCGAAGGCCGCCCGGGCGGGCAGCATGCCGATCCGGCTCAGGGTCAGGTCGCCGGTCAGCCCGAGCAGGGTGCCGACGACGATGAGCGCGACGCCGAGCCGGAAGACGAAGTCGCCGCCGCTGACCGCCGTCCACACGCCCGCGGCGGCGGCGACCGCCACCAGCGCGACGACGAACAGCACGAGCGCCTCGCGCAGACCCCTGACCACCGTCATCGCCGCGCACCCCTTTCGGCCGGCCGGCGGCCGGCGCCCGTCGACACCCGCGCCGCCGGGGCCACCGACGGCGCGGGTGACATTCTGCCGGGCGTACGGGCACGGCGCTGCCCCGGTCCGCGGGTGCGCGTCGGCCGGGTGGACACCCGCCCACCCGGCCAACTCAGCCGACTCAGCCGTTCTCGCGCTGAAGCCGGTCCATCAGCATCTGCTTGGCCTGCTCACCCGCCTTGCGGTTGCTCTCCTGGATCTTGCGGAACCAGGTGGCGAGCTCCTTGTCGCCGCGCTCCTCGGCGTCGGAGATGTACGTCTCCATCCGGTAGACGTGCTCCAGCGACATCTGCAGTGCGTGGATCAGGTCGTAGTTCTTGTCCTTCACCGGACTGCTGATCTCCCTGACCATCGTGGCCACGGCCAACCTCCCCGTGTCTCGGCTACGGTGCGGCCCTGCGCTTACCCGCCCGGCCCGGCCGTACGCGCCGGTGAGCCCGCGAGCCCAGGCGGGGATAACCTCTGTCGCCCCACCCCGTTGTACACCTCGCGAACCGAGCAATACTAGGTGGAACGGGGCACGGGATGCGCTTGCCAGTCACGCCGGAAGGATCCGCCCGGTCGACCTTCCGGGGGGATATCGAGGGATTGCGGGCCCTCGCCGTGGTCATGGTCCTCGTCGGCCACGCCGGGCGCGACCTCGTACCGGGCGGCTTCGCCGGCGTCGACGTCTTCTTCGTCATCTCCGGGTTCCTCATCACCGGCCTGCTCGTCGCCGAACTCGAACGCACCGGGCGCATCGGACTGGCCGGCTTCTACGCCCGCCGGGCCAAGCGCCTGCTGCCCGCCGCGGCCGTCGTGCTGGTGGCCAGCCTGCTGCTCACCTGGCTCCTGCTGCCCCGCACCCGCTGGGCGGACACCGCCTGGGACGTGGTGACCAGCGCGGTCTACGGGCTGAACTGGCGGCTCGCCGTCCAGGCCACCGACTACTGGGCGGCCGACGCGGCGCCCAGCATCGTCCAGCACTTCTGGTCCCTCGGCGTCGAGGAACAGTTCTACCTCGTGTGGCCGCTGCTCCTGCTCGGCCTCACCGTCGTCGCCGGGCGTCGCCGACTGCGCCGGGGCGCCCTGATGGTCGGCTTCGCCCTCGTCGCCCTGCCCTCGTTCGCCTGGTCGGTCCACCAGAGCCAGACTGATCCCGGGCCGGCGTACTTCGTCACCACCACCCGCTTGTGGGAACTCGCCCTCGGCGGGGCCGTCGCCATCGCCGGCACCCGATGGCACCGGCTGCCCCGTCCGGTGGCCGCCGCGCTCGCCTGGGCCGGGCTGGCCATGGTGGCCGCGTCCGCCTTCCTCGTCGACCCCGACCGGGCCTTCCCCGGCTACCAGGCGCTGCTGCCGACGGTCGGCACCGCGGCCGTGATCGCGGGCGCGCAGGCCGCTGGCCGGGGCGGCCCCGCCGGCGCGCTCGGGTGGCGGCCGATCCGGGCAGTCGGCGCGTTGTCCTACTCGCTCTACCTGTGGCACTGGCCGCTACTGGTCGCCGCCGAGGCGCGCTTCGGTGAGCTGAGCACGTCGGCGGGCCTGGGCGTGGTGGCGCTGTCCACCGTGCCGGCCGTGCTCACGTACCGGTTCGTGGAGAACCCGATCCGGAGGTCCGAGGCCCTGCGCTGGGAACCGGCCGCCGCCCTGCGCGTCGGCGCCCTCTGCACGGGTGCCGCCGTCGCCGCCGGCCTGCTCTTCCAGCTCACGGTATGGCCGCCCCGGCAGGCGCCGCCGACCCCCGTGGCCCTGCCTCCTCTGGCGGGGGCGAGCGCCACCGCCGCCCCGGCCGGCCCGCCCGGGGCCGCCGTCCTCGGCGATCCGCCGGCCGGTGACCCCGACGGCAGGGCGGTCGACCGCGTCGCGTCGATCGTCCCCGACCCCATGTTCGCCCTGAAGGACGGTCCGGAATGGCTACCGGGCTTCTGCCGGCCGACGCAGCGTGACGACGAGGCGGTGCCCTGCGAATACGGCGACAAGGACTCGCCGGTCACGGTCGTCCTGGCCGGAGACTCGCATGCCGAGCAGTGGCTGCCGGCCCTGCGCCTCATCGCGCTCGCCGAGGGCTGGCGGCTGTTGTCGTACACGATGTCGGCCTGCCCGTACATCAACATCGACGTGGCCCGTCGAGGTGCCACCAACGTCGCCTGCACCACCTGGAACCGCAGCGTCCGCGCCGCGCTCACGGGCTCCGGTAAGCCGAGCCTGCTCGTGGTGAGCAACGCCGAATACCTCCCCCCACCCGACGACGTGCCGAGAGACCGGGCCGGGACGGTCGTGATCGATGCCTTCCGCTCCACCTGGCGGGAGATGACCCGGGCGCAAGTTCCCGTCGTCGTGCTCCGCGACAACCCGTACCAGGAGACGAACGTCCCGGAGTGCGTCTCGACCAACCTGAGGAAGCTGACCAGGTGCGCGTCGTCGCGCGACTACGCGCTGGGCAAGGGGGCCGGCGCGACGCAGCAGAAGACGGCCGGCGGGCAGGACGACGTGCACCTGGTCGACCTCAACGACGCCATCTGCCCGGCGGACCCGTGTGCCCCGGTCATCGGCGGGGTCCTCGTCTACCGCGACCAGAACCACCTCACCGCGACCTACGTCGGCACCCTCACCGACCGCCTCCGTCCCCGCCTGGCCGGGCTACTGAAGTAGGCCGCACGGCAATGCTCCGGCTGGGCCGCCCGCCGATCGGCGGGCGCGGGCCGGGGTTACCGGTCGGAGCGCACCGACGCGATCCTGTCCACCACCTTCAACACCGCCACCCGCACCAACGGGTGGGGTTACAAGCAGGGGACGTCGATGTCCGGTCCGCACGCGACCGGGGTCGCCGCCCTGGCCCTGTCGGCCCACCCGGGTATGACACCGGGACAGCTCGCGTCGTTCCTGGAGCGCACCGCCGAGGCGCGGTCCTGCCCGGCGGGCGTGTACAACCCGGTCCCGCTGATCCCGACGGGCCCGCACGCGTACGACGCGACCTGCTCCGGCGGGGCCCGCAACGGGTTCTACGGCGCGGGCACCGTCAACGCGTACAACGCGGTCAAGTGACCGCCTGACAGAGATGATGTTCGTGAGCACCTCCCGCCGGGTCTGACCCACCGCCTGACTGACTTCGGGTCCTTAACTCGATTTGTCGGCCTCGGTCGGGAGGTGCTCATGCACTCACCGGACGTGGCGTTGTGACCTAATAGGAGCCTGCTCGCCGCCCACGGCGTCGGCCCCGACGTCGCCGGCCAACTCCTGGTCACCGCAGGCGAGAACCACGACCGGCTCACCTCCAAAACGGCGTTCGCCATGCTCTGCGGCGTCGCCCCGATCCCCGCCAGCTCCGGCAAAACCACCCGCCACCGCCTCAACCGCGGCGGCGACCGGCAGGCCAACGCCGCCCTCTACCGCGTCGTGCTCGTGCGGCTGCGCTGGGACCCCCGCACCCGCGACTACATGCAACGACGCACCAAGGAAGGCCAGTCCAAGAAGGAGATCATCCGCTGCCTCAAACGCTACGTCGCCCGCGAGCTCTACCAGCTCATCACCTCAAAAGATCTTGAACTCGCAGCTTGGCATCTATAGGAGCATCGAGGAACCGGTGGGGTCCGGCGCGCGTCGGACCCCACCGGCTTCCCGGGATGCGCCCGGCGCGTTCACCGGGTCGGTTTCTGGGTCAGAACTTGCCGCCGACGAGCCGCACGGGGTGGCCGAGTCGCCGTGCGACCTCGGCGACGAAGGCGGGCAGCAGGGGCGGGCAGTTCCAGAACGTGAAGCCCACCGCCCCGACCGCCCACGGCTCGGATTCCCATTGCCAGTCGTTGAGGGCGACGGGCAGACCGCAGTAGGCGCACGCCGCCCCGGCGGGGCCACCGTTCGTCCAGCCCTTGGCCGCCGAGTGGAACCGCTGCCACTGCGACGAGACCTGGCCGGTGTCGGGATCGATCCCCTGGTCGAGGCGTCCGCAGTGCGGGCACTGCAGGCCGCCGTCATCGGTGACGACAACTGTCCAAGGTCCGGAGCCAGGCGGCAGGGCCGGGCGTCAGCTGGGGGATGGCGGGAGGATCTGACGGAGCTGGCCCGGTGGGACGGCGCGGCGTCGCCACTCCCGGGGGTAGCCGACCGACACCTCCTCGAAGCGCACCCCGTCGTGCCACGTCGTGCGGGGGATGTGCAGGTGGCCGTAGACGGCCGCGACGGCGCCGTAGCGCACATGCCAGTCGGCGGTGGCGTCGGTGCCGCACCACTGGGCGAAGATCGGGTAGCGCAGGATCCGGGTCGGCTCGCGCACCAGCGGCCAGTGGCTGACCAGCACCGTCGGCAGCGCCGGGTCGCGGGCGTCGAGCCGCTCGGCCGTCTCGGCGAGCCGGGCCGCGCACCAGTCCTGTCGGCTCGGGTACGGGTCGGGGTGCAGGAAGTATTCGTCGGTGCAGACGATGCCCGTGGCGTACGCCTCGGCCAGGGCCGCCTCGCGGGTGGCCAGCCCCTCGGGCCGCCAGCTGTAGTCGTAGAGCAGGAACAGCGGCGCGACCAGCGCCGGCCCGCCGCGCCCTCGCCACACCGGGTACGGGTCCTCCGGGGTGACCACGCCCAGGCTCCGGCAGACGTCTACCAGGTGCCGGTAGCGGGCAACCCCGCGCAGCGTGACCGGGTCGCTCGACGGGGTCCACAGCTCGTGGTTGCCGGGTGCCCAGACCACCTTGGCGAAGCGCTCGCTGAGCAGGCCGAGCGCCCACTCGATGTCGGCCACGGTGTCGCCCACGTCGCCGGCGACCAGCAGCCAGTCGGCTGGCGAACGGGGGCGCAGGCCCTCGACGATCGCCCGGTTCTCCGCGTACGTCACATGCAGGTCGCTGATCGCGAGCAGCGCCCCGTCGTCCTCCCCCACCACCAGTCGATCCTACGGGAGCGGCCCCCGGCGCGGGAACCGCGCGGAAGGCGGGCCGGCGCGGCCCGGCCTCTCGACGACCGGGTACCAGCCGACCGGGTAGGATCGGCGTGGGCCGTGACTGGCGCGTGGGGATGGACAACCATCGGGAAGCGGTCCCGTCATCAGGACGTCTGCCGAGCGCCTGGGCCTTCCGCACGTCATCAGGAGGTCGCATGTCGTCGTCGAACGCCGAGTCCACCGCCTTCCGCAGCGCCCTTGAGGTGATCCGCGCCGTCGAGCCCCGGGTCGCCGACGCGATCGGAGCGGAGCTGGCCGACCAGCGCGAGTCGCTGAAGTTGATCGCGAGCGAGAACTACGCCTCCCCCGCCACGCTGCTGGCGATGGGCAACTGGTTCAGCGACAAGTACGCCGAGGGCACGATCGGCCGGCGCTTCTACGCCGGCTGCCAGAACGTGGACACCGTCGAGGCGCTCGCCGCCGAGCACGCCCGGGAGCTGTTCGGCGCGTCGCACGCGTACGTGCAGCCACACTCGGGCATCGACGCGAACCTGGTGGCGTTCTGGGCGATCCTGGCCGACCGGGTGGAGTCCCCGGCGCTGCGCAGGGCACAGGTGCGCCAGGTCAACGACCTGACCGAGCAGGACTGGTTCGCGCTGCGCCGGGAGCTGGGCGACCAGCGGATGCTCGGCATGTCCCTGGACGCGGGCGGCCACCTCACCCACGGCTTCCGGCCGAACATCTCGGGCAAGATGTTCGACCAGCGCAGCTACGGCACCGACCCGGCCACGGGCCTGATCGACTACGACCGGGTCGCCGAGGCGGCCCGCGAGTTCCGGCCGCTGATCCTGGTCGCCGGCTACTCGGCGTACCCGAGGAAGGTCAACTTCCGGATCATGCGGGAGATCGCCGACTCGGTGGGCGCGACGTTCATGGTCGACATGGCGCACTTCGCCGGCCTGGTGGCCGGCAAGGTCTTCACCGGCGACTTCGACCCGGTGCCGCACGCCCACATCGTCACCACCACCACCCACAAGTCGCTGCGCGGCCCGCGCGGCGGCATGGTGCTCTGCGGCCCGGAGCTGGCCGACCAGGTGGACCGGGGCTGCCCGATGGTGCTCGGCGGCCCGCTGCCGCACGTGATGGCCGCCAAGGCGGTCGCCCTGGCCGAGGCTCGGCGGCCCGACTTCGCCGACTACGCGCAGCGCATCGTCGACAACGCCCAGGCCCTCGCCGAGGGGCTGCTGCGCCGGGGCGCGAAGCTGGTCACCGGCGGCACCGACAACCACCTGGTGCTCATCGACGTCTCCGGGTACGGGCTGACCGGCCGGCAGGCCGAGCAGGCGCTGCTGGACTCGGGCATCGTCACCAACCGCAACGCCGTTCCGCAGGACCCGAACGGCGCGTGGTACACCTCGGGCGTCCGGATCGGCACCCCCGCCCTGACCACCCGGGGCCTGGGCACCGCCGAGATGGACACGACGGCCGAGCTGATCCACAGCGTGCTCAGCCAGACCACGTCGGGGTCGAACGGCGACGGCACCCCGTCGAAGGCCAAGTACGTCCTGGACCCGGCCCTGGCGGACAAGGTGGCCCGTCAGGCCGCCGACCTCCTGTCCGCCCACCCCCTCTACCCCTCGGTCACCCTGGCCTGACCGCCCGCCGCTGGTTGGTGATCAAGAGGTTTGCGTCGGCGGCGTGGCCGATCCTGACGCAAACCTCTTGGTCACCGGCGCGGGGCGGGGCCGGCGGCCACGCGGGTCGGGTGGGCGGGTCAGGGCATGGGGCGCTTGAGGTGGTAGCGGTGGACCTCGGTGCTGCCCTGGACGTTGTTCACGTCCTCGGCGGCGGAGACCAGTTCCCAGCCGTCCCGGCCGGCCCGGTTGAGGTGCGCGATCGCGGTGTCGCCGTACGCGGTGATGTCGGTGCGGGACCCGTCCGGGCCGTACCAGACGAACGAGACGTGGAAATTGCGCCCCTGCCCCTGGTAGCGGCGGACCAACAGTGCGTACTCCCATGCGACCATGCGGTCCATTATGGCCGGTCCGTCCGGGCGCATGGCGCACGGGGGGTGGCGGAACGACGACAGTACGAGGTCAGCGTGGCGCCGCCGGAACGGGCGACCGGGCCAGCTCGTCGGTGATCAGCGCGGCGAGCCGGTCGAGGCCGGCGTCGATCTGCCCAGGCGTCACGGCGCTGATCGACAGCCGCAACGCGGCCACCGGCGCGGTGTCGTCGTAGAAGTGGGCCATCGGCGTCCACAGCACGCCGTAGTCCTCGGCGGAACGGCGCAGCAGCGCGTCGTCGACGGGGAACGGGACGGTCACCACGGCGAAGAACCCGCCCGCGGGGACGTTCCACCGCACCGCCGACGGGGCCGGGAACCGCCGCGCCAGACCGTCGACCAGGTGGCGCAGGTTGCGGGCGTAGGCGGCGCGCTCGCGGATGTTCGCGGCGACGAGGCTGCACCCGTGGGCGAGCAGGGCCCCGCCGACGACCGCCTGGGCGATGGCCGAGGTGTTCACCGTGACCATGCTCTTGATCTTGGCGATCTGGTCGGCGAGCGGCCCGATGCTCCCGTCGGCGTCGCGCACCCGCTGGTCGGCGACCACGTAGCCGACCCGCGCCCCGGGCAGCACGGTCTTGGCGAACGAGCCGAGGTAGACCACCCGCCGCCCGGTGTCGAGGGCCTTGAGCGTGGGCACCCGCTCCGCCCCGTCGGCGTGGAACAGCCCGTAGGGGTTGTCCTCGATCAGCAGCAGGTCCTCGGCGGCGGCGAGGTCCAGCAGCCGCCGCCGGTCGGCCAGGCCGATGCTCGCCCCGGACGGGTTGGCGAAGTCCGGCATCACGTAGCAGGCGCGCGGGCGCAGCCCCTCGGCGCGGGCCCGGCGCAGCTGCGCGCGCAGGTCCGCCAGGTCGATGCCGGCCGGGCCGCCGGCCACCGGACGCACCGGCAGGTCCACCAGCCGGGCCGCGCCGGTCAGCCCGACGTACGTGGGAGCGACGGCGAGCAGCACGTCGGCGGGGCCGGCGCGCAGCGCCCGCAGTACCAGCAGCATCGCCTCCTGGCAGCCGACGGTCACCACGATCGACTCCGGGTCGACGGTGATCTCCTCGTCGACGGCGAGGTTGCGGGCGACCAGGTCGTGGATGATGCCCTTGGTGCGGCCGTACTGGAACAGGGCGCGGTGCACCTGCACCGGGCCGTAGCCGAGGTCGTCGACCAGGTGGGCGCGGAACGCCTCCAGGTGCCGGTGCAGGTCGGCGACGTCGAAGAACTCCTCGTACGGGCGGCCGGCGGCCAGCGACACCGCGTCGGGGTAGCGCTGGGCGACCTCGTTGAGGAAGTTCATCGAGTTCAGCGCGGGGTCGCCGACCGCCGGGTGCAGGTCGGCGACGTCCAGGTCGCAGTCGACGCGCACGTCGTCCGGGGCCACCCCCGCGCTCACGTCCACCGGTCGTCCACCGTCCATGTTCAGCCTCCCGTGATCGTACGCAGGTCGTGGGCCTCCGCCGGGTCGGCGCACCCGGCGAGGGTGAGGGCGTCGCGCAGCTCGGCCGCGAGCAGCGCGAACGCCGCATCGGCCCCGGCCCGCCCGCCGACGGCCAGCGCCCACAGCAGCGGCCGGCCCACCAACACCCCCGACGCGCCGAGCGCCAGGGCGCGCAGCACGTCGACACCGCCGCTGAAACCGCCGTCGACCAGCACCTCGCACCGGTCTCCGACGGCGGCGCGCACCTCCGGCAGCATGGTGAGCCCGGCCGGCGCGCCGTCGAGTTGCCGCCCGCCGTGGTTGGACACCACCACCGCGTCCGCGCCCGCGTCGACAGCCAGGGCCGCGTCGCGGGGGTCGAGGACGCCCTTGACCATCAGCGGCAGGTCGGTGCGCCCGCGCAGCCAGGCGACGTCGGACCAGGTGAGGGCGGAGGCGATCGCGGCGCTGGTGTGCCGGGCCACGGCCGAGGTGCCGGGCGTGCCGGCGTGCGCCAGGTCGTCGCGGCTGCCGGGCAGGTTCGCGGCGGCCACCTGCGGCGGCAGGGCGAACCCGTTGCGTACGTCGCGCAGCCGGGGCCCGAGGATCGGCACGTCCACGGTGAGCATGAGGGCGGTGCACCCGGCCCGGTGCGCCCGGTCCACCAGCTCGCGCACCATCCCCCGGTCCCGCAGCCAGTAGAGCTGGAACCACACCGGCCCGCCGGCCGCCGCGATCTGCTCGATGGTGGCGCTGCTCAGGGTGCTCGCCACGTAGGGCACCCCGGCCGCGCCGGCCGCCGCCGCGAGCGCGGGCTCGCCGTCGGGATGCACGAGCCGCTGGTACGCCATCGGCGCGACCGCCACCGGCAGGGACTGCGGCCGGCCGAGCAGCGGGGCGTCGGTGCGGGGCCGGTCGACGCCGCGCAGCATCCGGGGCAGCACGGCGACCCGGTCCAGGGCGGCCCGGTTCGCGGCGAGGGCGGTCTCGGCGCCGCTGCCGCCGGCCACGAAGTCGTACACCTCGGGCGGCAGCACGGCGCGGGCCAGCGCGGCGAAGTCGGCGAGGCTCGCCGCGAACGGCACCGCACCGGCCGAGGCGGCGGGCGCGGCCGGGGCCGGGGCTGCGGAGCCGGATGCGGCATCGAGCGCGGCCGGGGCGAGCGGTTCAGCCATCGACGGCGCCCGCGTCGGCCGGGACCGTCGGGGCCGCACCGAGCCGGTCGCGCAGGAACGCGGCGGCCCGGTCCTGGGCGTGCCGCCCGGCGTCGAACGCCCCCGGCATGGCGAAGAACCCATGGATCATCCCGGCGTAGCGGGCCAGCTCGACCGGCACCCCCGCCGCGCGCAGCCGGTCGGCGTAGCGCTCCCCCTCCTCGCACAACGGGTCGTACTCGGCGGTGATCACCAGGGCCGGCGGCAGGCCGGCCAGGTCCTCGGCGAGCAGCGGCGACGCGAGCGGGTTCGCCGCGTCGGCCGCCTCGGGCAGGTAGTGCCCCCGGTACCAGGCCACCGAGTGCCGGTTGAACAGCAGCGGGTCCTGCTCCCCGCCGAACTCGGCGGACTCGGCGGACTCGGCGCGCTCGCGCTGGTCGGTGTTCGGGTAGACCAGCAGCTGGGCGGCCAGCGCCGGCCCGCCGGTGTCGCGGGCCAGCAGGGTGACGGCGGCGGCAAGGTTGCCGCCGGCGCTGTCCCCGCCGACGGCCAGCCGGCCCGGGTCGGCCCCGAACGCGTCGGCGTGCGCGGCGAGCCAGCGCACGGCGGCGTGGCAGTCGTGCACCGCCGCCGGGAACGGGTGCTCGGGGGCGAGCCGGTAGCCCACGGTGACGACCTGGCATCCCGTGGCGTTGGCCAGCCGCCGACAGATCCCGTCGGCGGTGTCGACGCTGCCGAGGGTCCAGCCGCCGCCGAAGAAGTAGACCAGGGTCGGCAGCGGGCCGGCCCCGGCCGGCCGGTGCACGCGTACCGGCAGGTCACCGGCCGGGCCGGGGACGACCGTGTCGCGTACCTCGTGCACCGGTTCGACGTCGCCACCGCCGGCCCGGATCGCCGCCAGGTCGGCGGCGCGGGCCTCGGCGAGGGTCTGGGTGTACAGCGGCGCGACGCCGGCCGCCGCGCGCGCGGCCCGGTACGCGACCACCTGCGGGTCCAGGGGCATGGGTGGTTCTCCTCAGGTGCCGGTGGTGACGAACAGCTTGTCGATGCCGCGCAGGAACAGGCTGCCGCTGTAGACGGGCGGCTGGGTGATCCGCAGCCCGGGGAAGCGGGCGAACAGCCGGGGCAGGGCCAGCTGGCCCTCCAGCCGGGACACCGCCGAGCCGAGGCAGAAGTGCAGGCCGACGCCGAAGGCCAGCGACGGCGGGCCGGACCGACGCGGGTCGAACCGGTCGGGGTCGGTGAAGCGGGCCGGGTCGCGGTTGGCGGCGGCGATCAACAGCATCACGTTCTCGCCCTCGGCGACCGTCACCCCGTGCAGGACGGTGTCGCGGGGCGCGGCCCGGGCCAGGAAGTGCACCGGGCTCTGCATCCGCAGCACCTCGTCGACGCAGCCCCGGGTCAGCTCGTCGTCGCCGGGCAGGGCGGCGGTCACGTCGGGGTGCTCCAGCAGCAGCGGCAGGCCGTTGCTGAACATGTAGACGGTGGTGACGAAGCTGGCGTTGAACAGGACGATCAGGTTGCTGATCAGCTCGTCCTCGGTGAGGTCCACGTCGCCGGAGTCGAGCGCCTCGACCAGGCCGCTGATCAGGTCCTCGCCGGGGGCGCGGCGGCGCTCGGCGACCAGGTCCCGGTAGTAGCCGCGCAGCTCGGCGGCGGCGGTGTCGGCCTTCGCCAGCCGCTCCGGGGTCGCCCCGGCCACGTCGAGGAAGTCGTCGATCCAGTCGACCCGCTCCCGGTACCAGGCCAGGTCGGCCTCGGGCAGGCCGATGAACTCGGCCATCACCAGCGCCGGGATCGGGTACGCGAAGTCGGCCACGAAGTCGACCTCGGCGCCACCGGCGCCCGCCTCGGCCATCCGGTCCAGCAGCGTTTCGGTGACCCGGGTGATCACCGGCTCCAGCGCGCCCAGCCGGCGCGGGGTGAACGTCTTCGCGAACACCGCCCGCATCCGGGTGTGGTCGGGCGGGTTGATGAACATCATCGACGACTCGAAGGTGCGCAGGATCTCGTGCTGCTCCCAGCCGGGCGGGGACTGCTTGAGCCACTCCGGGTCGCGCAGCACCTGGTCGACGACGTCGTACCCGCCGGCGACGGCGCTGACGGTGCTGTGCACGGGGCGGTTCGGGATCTCACGGATCGGGCCCAGCTCGTGCAGGGCGGCGTAGAAGGGGTACGGGTTCTGCCGGCCCTGATCGCTGTACAGGCCGGAGAGCAGCTCTTGGACGTCCACGGTGGCGCTTCCTCCCCAGGAAGTTGGTGACGGGGCGGCGGGAGGATCGCCCCCGCCGCCCCGCCGTTGTCACAGACCGAGCAGGCGCAGCGGCACCGCGTCGGCCATCGCCTGGTTGCCCAGGTCGTTCGGGTGGATGTGGTCACCCGTGTCGTACGCCGGCAGCAGCCGGCTCGGCTGGGCCGGATCGCGCAGCACCTTGTCGAAGTCGAGCACCCCGTCGAACTCGTGGCTGCCGCGCAGGTACGCGTTGACCGCCTGGCGGGTGGCCTCCTTCTCCGGCGTCCACACCCCCGGGTTGCCGTGCCCCTCGTACGGGGTGAGCGTGGCCACCAGGCTGGTCAGGCCCCGGGCCTTGACCTGCTGGTTGACCTGCCGCAGCGAGGCGATGATCTTCTCGGCGGAGTCGTCCGACATCCAGATGTCGTTGATGCCCAGGTGGGTCACGACGGTCCGCACGCCGGTCTGCGGGAAGACGTCCTCGTTGAGGCGGGCCAGGGCGTTGGGGCCCAGCTCGTAGTAGCCGGGGAAGCCGCCCGTGCCGGGCTCGGTGCCCTCGTGGTTGAGCCGGTTGCCGGCCAGGCTGAGGTTGAGCACGCCCGGGGTACGCACGTCGGGGCGGGCGTCGATCAGCCGGTCGGCGAGCAGGTCGGGCCAGCGCCGGTTGGTGTTGACCGTGCTGCCGTTGCCGTCGGCGATGGAGTCGCCGAGGACGACGACCGAGCCGGGGCTGAGCCTGCGCTGCACGTCCACGCCGGACAGGAACATCCAGCAGCAGTCGGGGCGGATGGTGAAGCCGGTCCCGGCGGCGGCACCGGTGAGGTCGGTGGCGCCGATGAACGTGGTCTGCCGGGACTGGCCGTGGAAGGTCACCGGCCCGGTCAGCTCGGGGAAGTACAGCGTGACGACCAGGTCCTCCTGGTCACCGACCGGGAGGTCGACCGGGTCGCTGAGCAGCTCCCCGCCCCTGTTCATGGTGACCGACGCGGAGCCGTTGAAGGTCAGCTCCCGCACCGTCGGCGCGGTCACGTCGGACAGGTCGCTCGGGGTGGACGTGTCCGGCCGGGCGATGGTGGCCCGGCCGACCTTCACGGCCTGCTCGCCGTAGAGGTTGCTCAGCCGCACGCGCAGCCGGGGACCACCCACGGTGGTGTGCACGATCATCCGGATGCTCTGGTTGTTGAGGCCGGTGTTGGTCAGCCCGACCGTGTTGCCCCGGGTCACCGCGGCGGCCCAGCTGCCTGCCCACACGGGCGCGCCGTGACGCTCCCCGGTGTCCGGGCCTGCGGTGGCCACCACGGCCGGCGCTCCCACGACCAGCGCCGTGGCCGCGGCGGCGATCACCTGCCATCTCTTCGGGGCCGTTATCAAGCGCCACTTGTTCGGAGTCGACATTGAACCTCCATGTTGGCAGCCCAGGGTCGTCCACTGACGACAGCCTCCTGGACGATGGTCCAGAAACCTAGCCGCGCCCCTGACAGGCGTCAATCAACCTGATCGACAAGATCAAATGACGTCGAGGTGCGGCCGTGCACCGATCGGACCGGTGCCCCGCGGGGCCGCGCGGCCTACGCTCGAAGCTGGCGGCGGTGCGGTCGCCGAAGCGCGCCGCCGTCGCCGCGTCCCGGCCCTGAGCTGCCGGGACGCCGCTCGCGGCTGGTCGACGCGGGCGCCCCACCGGGCCGCCGCCGACCGCCGCCGGAAGCTGATGGGGGCTGGCGATGACTGACAGGTCCGACCGACCGACCACCTACGTGCACGAGGCGCTGGAGCTGTTCGCCGGCTTCGGCGACCGGGAGGCCCTCGTGGGCGGCGGACGCCGACTGACCTACCTTGACGTCGCCGCGCAGGTGCGCGGCATGGCGGGCGCGCTGACGCGCGGCGGGGTCCGGCCGGGCGCCGCCGTCCTGGTGATGCTCGGCAACGCGGTGGAGGTGCCGCTGCTCCAGCTCGCCCTGCACCTGCTGGGCTGCCGGACGATGTGGGTCGCCCCGGTCACCTCCCGCCGCGAGGTCGACGACTTCGTCCGGCTGTCCCGCCCCGAGGCCTTCGTCTACGACGCCCGCGACGGCGACGGGCTCGGCGCACAGATCGCCGCCGGCCTTCCCGGCGTGCCGGTGTTCTGCCTCGGCCCGGGTGGCGCGGGCCCGGACCTCACCGCCGCCGCCCTCACCTCCGACGAGGGGGACGCGGCGGCCGGGCTGCCCGCCGACGCGCCGGAGCCGGAGTCGTTCCTGCAGACCAGCGGCACCACCGGCACACCGAAGCTGGTGCACCACCGGGAGAGCTTCTACCGCCAGGTCCTCGCCCTCGCCGCCGGCTTCCGCTCCGGCGGGATCCCGCTGCTGCGGCACCTGTCGCACTCGCCGATGTGGCTGGCCAGTGGGCAGATCACCACGCTGGTCAACCTGTTCAGCGGGGGCGTGCTGTTCCTGCGCGAGCGGTGGGACCCGGCGGCGTTCATCGCCACCGTCGGGCGGGAGCGGATCAACTCGACGTTCGTCACCCCGCCGATGCTCTACGAGGTGCTCGACCACGCCGACCTGCCCGGCGCGGACTTCTCCGCCATGTTCATGTTCAACGTGGGCGCCGGGCCCGCCGCACCCGCCCGGCTGCGGCAGGCGATCGCCCGCTTCGGCCCGGTCCTGCGCATCGTGTACGGGCTCAGCGAGGCCGTCGTGATCACCGCCCAGCCGGGGCTGACCGAGGACCCGGCGCACCCGCAGCGGCTGCGCTCCTGCGGCAGGCCGTACGGGGACGTGGCCGTCCAGATCCGCGACGCCGACGGGGCGGTGCTGCGGGCCGGCGTCGACGGCGAGGTGTGGGTGCGCACCAGGCTCAGCTTCGCCGGCTACCACGGCCAGCCCGAGCTGACCGCCGAGACCCTCGTCGACGGCTGGGTACGCACCCGCGACATCGGCCACCTCGACGACGACGGCTACCTGTACCTCGTCGACCGGCTCGCCGACCGGATCCTCACCCGGCAGCGGAGCTGGCCGATCTACTCCCGGCCCATCGAGGACGTGCTCGCCGGCCACCCACAGGTGCGCGCCGCCGCCGTGATCGGGGTGCCCGACGAGGTGGCCGGCGAGCTGCCGTACGCGTACGTGGTGGCGGCACCGGGTGCGACCGTGCCGGCGGCGGAGCTGATCGACCTGGTCACCGCCGAGCTGAGCGACACGTGGGCACCGGGCGCGGTGGAGTTCGTCGACGCGCTGCCGCTCAACCGGTCGGCCAAGGTCGACAAGCTGGCGTTGCGTGCCCGGTACGCCGCCGGCCGCCCCGCCGACCCGGTCGGCGGCTCCGCATGACGGCCGAGGCCGTCTCCGAGGCCGTCCCCGGGCCCGCGGTGGAGAAGGAGCGGGCCGCCGCGCGGCGGGAACTGGTCACCCTCGTCGCCGCCGACCTGATCTCCAACCTGGGCAGCCGCATCTCGGTCATCGCCATCCCGTGGCTGGTGCTGACCACCACGGGCAGCCCGGCGAAGATGGGCATCGTCGCGGCGGCGGAGTTCCTGCCGTACATGCTGTCCAGTTCCCTGGCCACGCCGTGGGCGGACCGGTTCGGGGTGCGGCGTACGTCCATCGTGGTGGACGCGGCGAGCGCGGCGGCCATGGCGGTGGTGGCGATGACCCCGTGGCTCGGCTTCGGGGCACTGGTCGCCCTCGTCGCGGTGGCCGGCGGGCTGCGCGGCATCGGCGACCGGGTCAAGCACGTCATGTTCCGGCCGGCGGCGCAGCGCGCCGGGGTGCAGCTGATCCGGCTCACCTCCGCCTACGACGGGCTGGCCCGGGGCGTCACCCTGTTCGGGGCGGTCATCGGCGGCCTGCTCATCGACTGGGTCGGGGTGACCCGGGCCATCTGGATCGACGCGGGCAGCTTCGCGCTCTGCGCGCTGCTGGTCGGGGTGCTGGTGCGCCCGCCGGCCGTCGACGCGCCGGCCGCGCCCCGGGAGAGCTACTTCCGGGCGCTACGCACCGGCTTCGCCTACCTGCGCACCGACCGGGTGTTGCTGGCCATGCTGCTGGTGGTCTCCGCGCTGAACATGATGGCTGCGGCCAACACGGCCGTGTGGATCCCCGTCTGGGTACGCGACGTGCTCGGCGACCCGGCCGGCTTCGGCCTGGTGCTGGGGGTGTTCGGCGCCGGGGCGCTGCTGGGCAACCTGGTCTTCACGATGGTCGGCCCCCGGCTGCCCCGCACGCTCGTCTTCGCCGTCGGCGCGGCGCTCAGCGGCGCACCCCGGCTGCTGACCATGGCCCTCACCGACCACCTGGCGGTGGTGCTCGCGGTGACCTTCCTGTCCGGCATCGGCATCGCCGCCGTCAACCCGCTGCTCGGGGCGACGCTCTACGAACGGGTGCCGGATGCGTTGCAGACCCGGGTGCTCGGCATCGCCGGCTCGCTGGCGTTCGTCGGCCTGCCGGTCGGCGCGCTGCTGGGCGGCTGGTCGGTCGCCGCGCTGGGCCTCAAGCCGGCGCTGCTGGTGATGGCGGTGCTGTGCGCGGTGCTGACCGTGGGGCCGCTGCTCGCCGGACCGCTGCGGGCGGGCCGTTCGCGGCCGGCCCCGCCCGCGCCGGCAGCCGGGTAGGCCGCCGCCCGGCCCCGCCCGGCCCCATCCCGTCCCGCCATGTCGGCCAGGTGGGGGTATCCCGGCGGGCGGATACCCCCACCTGGCCGACATCGCTTCCTCGCATGTTCGCCCGGCGTTCGCCGACGGGTCCGCGTCGCGTCGGGCGGTGCGCCTACCGTGGCCGGTCGGGTCGCCCCGACTGCCTCCCCGGGCGCGACCGGACCAGCGACCCGCGAGGAGACCGCATGCCGTCATCGACCGACAGCCCGGTGGCCACCGCCCGGCTCGGCACCGTGCGCCGGATCGGCGACGCCGCCGGGCACAACGCCTTCACCGACCTGGTCCGGCACAGGGGCCGGTGGCTGTGCGCGTTCCGGGAGGGCGCCGGGCATCTCTCCGACGACGGCGCGATCCGGGTGCTCGCCTCCGCCGACGGCCGGGACTGGACCCCGGTCGCCAGGCTGGAGCGGCCGGCGACCGACCTGCGCGACCCCCGGTTCGTGGCCCGGCCGGACGGCCGGCTGCAACTGCTCGCTGCCGCGGTCACCGCAACGGGCACCGGCGCGGTCACCGGGGACGAGACTGGGCGCGGGGCAGGCCCGAAGGCGTTCCGCACGCTGACCTGGCTGTCGGCCGACGGGGAGCGCTGGGGCGAGCCGACGCCGGTCGGCGAGCGCGACATCTGGGTGTGGCAGGCGGCCTGGCACGCCGGCGCGATGTACGGCATCGGCTACGCCACCCGGGAGCCCCGGTTCGTCCGGCTCTACCGCAGCGGCGACGGGCTCGACCTCCACCCGGTCGTCGACACCCTCTTCCTCGGCGGCTACCCCAACGAGTCGGGGCTGGTCTTCGGCGCCGACGGCACCGCCACCTGCCTGCTGCGCCGGGACCGGGAGACGGCCACCGCCCAGCTCGGGCGGGCCCGACCGCCGTACCGGCACTGGACGTGGACCGACCTCGGGGTGCAGGTGGGCGGGCCGGCCCTGCTCGGGCTGCCCGACGGCCGGCTGGTCGCCGGGGTACGCCTGCTCGACGGTGGCCCGCGCACGGCGGTCTGCGCCGTCGACCCGCACCGGGGCAGCCTGTCCGAGCTGGTGGCGCTGCCCTCCGGCGGCGACTGCGGCTACCCGGGGCTGGACTGGCACGACGGGGTGCTGCGGGTCAGCTACTACTCCTCACACGAGGAGCGGACCTGCGTGTACCTGGCCGAGGTGACGCTCGAACGGTAGGGGTTTCGACGCCCCGGGCGGGTCGGCTAGCGTGCCGGCATGCCGTCGAGCCTCACCGAAGCGACCGACCCGTACTGCCTGCGCGCGGGCGAGAGCGCGCGGCTGCTCGCCGGGCACCCGTGGCGGCGGTTCGTGGTGCTCGGCGACAGCGTCGCCGAGGGGCTGTGCGAGCCGGTCGCCGGGTACCCGGACGTGCAGTGGGCCGACCGGATCGCCGCCGAGCTGGCCGCGGCCCGCCCCGGGCTGGCGTACCTCAATCTGGGGCTGCGCGGGCTGCGGGCGCACGAGGTCCGCGCCGCGCAGCTGGCCCCGGCGGTGGAGTTCGGCCCGGACCTGGCGCTGGTGGTGTGCGGCGGCAACGACGCGTTCCGCCAGGCGTACGACGCCGACGCCGTCGACGCGGAGCTGGCCGCGATGGTCGCCGGCTTGCAAGAGGCGGGGGCGGACGTGGTCACGGTGGGGATGTTCGACGTGTCGCACAGCCCGGCGGTGCCGCAGCGGCTGCGGGAGAGCCTGGGCGAGCGGATGCGCCGGCTGTCGGCGCACACCCGTGAACTGGGCGAGCGGCTCGGCACCGTGCACGTGCACCTGACCGACCATCCGGCGGTGGCCGACCCGGGGCTCTACAGCGGCGACGGCCGGCACGGCAGCGCCCGCAGCGATGCCATCGCCGCCGCCGAGACGATCCGCCGCCTCGGCGCGCACCTGGCCGCGACCGGCCCGCGCTGACGCCGGACGCGGCACCGCACGCCGGACGCGGCACCGCACGCCGGGTCAGGTCAGCGCGGTCACGGCCGCCGCCAGGCCCGCCAGGAGCGCGCCGAGCAGCGCCACCGCCGCCGGGCCGCGCCGGTCGGCGGGGAGCCAGGGGAACAGCCGGGACAGGCGGCCGAGCAGGGCCAGCGGCGGCGCGGCCCGCCACACGTCGCGCTCGACCGTGCGGCCGGCGAAGGCGGTGACCCCCGGCAGGTGCCCGACGGCGCGCAGCAGCGGGCCGACCATGCGGCGGCTGTGCGGCCGGGGCGGTGTGCGGCCGGCGACGACCGCCGCGAGCGCCGCGCGCAGGTCCCGCTCGTCGTTGGCCCAGTGGGTGCGGTGGCGCACGACGCCGCCGGGGTCGATCAGGTACGCGGAATTCGGCTTCGGGCTCATCGCCCGGTGCAGCCGTCCGTCGACGGCGTCGACGGCGACCTCGAACGGCACGCCGTGCCGGTCGCGCAGTTCCTCGGCGTGCGCCCGCTTCTGCCCGGCCGTGCGCGGCTGCCCGAACACGTCGCCGGGGTGGGCCTCGCGGGTGTTGACGAGCACGAACCGGACGCGGTCGGCGTACTCGTGGTGCAGCCGGCGCAGCACCGGGCCGGCGCTCTCGGTCACCGGGCAGGTGCGGGAGCCGAAGACCAGCAGCACGGGCCGGGTGCCGAGGTCGTCGCTGCGGAACCGGCCGCCGTCCAGGGTGGGCAGGTCGAAGGCGGGCACCGGGTCCCCGCCGCCGGGTGCGTCGCGGCCGAAGGTCAGGTCGTCCACGAGAAGCCGGACGGTGAACCGGTCGAACCGGTAGGCCGTGCCGGGGTCGGGGCGGGTGGGTGTGGCGGTGCGCGGAAGGTGGCTCATGGGGGTTCCTCTCGATGGACGGATAGTTGACCGTTCGGTCAAGTGCAGGCGCGCGCGAAACCCACCGTCGCGCGGGACGGTGGGTCAGCTCGCGGGGCGCAGCAGCAGGCGCACGCCTTCGGCGGCGGTGGTGACGTGCGCCGGCTGGTCGTGCACCTTGGCCAGCAGAGCCATGCCCTGGAGATAGGCCAGCACCCGGCGCGCCGCCGCGCCCGGCTCGACGGCCCGGTCGAGCTGGCCGCGCGCCTGGGCCTCGCGGATGGCGTCGGCGAAGTAGCCGGCCCAGTCGTCGAGGATCGCCGCCGCCCGCTCGCGGCCCGGGCCGGGCTGCGCCGCCAGCTCCAGGGTCAGCCCGCCCAGCGGGCAGCCCGGGGTGACGCCCATCCGCTCGCGCGCCAGCTCCAGGTTGCGGGCGAAGCCGCGCACGAACAGGTCGATCCGCTCCAACGGCTCGACCTGCGCCTGGAACGCCTCGTCGAGCAGCGCCCGCATCAGCGCCCAGTTGGCCTCCAGCACCGCGAGGCCGAGCGCCTCCTTGGAGGGGAAGAAGTGGTAGAGGCTGCCCCGGTGCACTCCGGCGCCCGTGCAGATGTCGTCGATGCTCACCTGGGCCAGGGAGGCACCGTGCACCAGGTCGCGCGCGACCCCGACCAGCCTGTCACGCGTGTCCCGCGCCATGCCGCACCCACTTTCTTGACCGTACGGTCAACAGGCTAGCCGGCTTTTGACCGATCGGTCAAGAGTGGGCTGCGGCGCTCGGGGCGGCTGCCTTGCGACAGCCGCCCCACCGCGCTCAGTCGGTGAGCAGGATACCCGTGAGCAGGACCCCGCGCGCGAGGTTGAGCACGCTCTCGCAGCCGGGGAAGCCCACCCGGGCCAGGCCGCCCGAGCCGGTCCGGCCGAACAGGTAGGGCGCGAGGCTGTACGGGACGTCGGCGGTGACGGTCTCCCCCGTCTCCATCCGCACGAAGTCCATCGCCACCCGGTCGGCGGGCATGTACTCCTGGAGGATGTAGCCGCCCTCGTCGATGGCGGCGCGTAGCCCCTCCGCCCACTTCTGCGGGTCGGTCTCCCGACCCAGCAGCACGCCGATGCCGGCGGAGCCGTCGGCGGGCTTCGCGACCAGATCGTGCTGGTCGGCCAGCGCCCGGGGCAGCTCGGCGGCGGTGAGGGCGGTGGTGCGCGGGACGTAGCGGCGCACGAGCGCCTGGTCCGCCTCGGGCAGGGTGTCGAGGTCCTCCCACAGCCAGGCGAAGTTGATCTTGTTGCCGAGCAGCCAGGCCGCCGAGCTGACGAACATCGGCAGGGTGCCGGCCGCGAGCGCCCCGGCGACCGCGTCCAGGCCGGCGCTGGCGTGCACCCGGTTCGGCACGAAGAGCCGGAACAGCGCGTCCACCGGGGCGCCGTCGACGACGAGTCGGTTCCGCTCGTCCAGGGTCGCCAGCTTGAGCTGGGCGATCACCAGGTCGATGCCGAAGTGGCGGGCCCGGTCGGCCAGCGGGGACAGGATCTTGATGAAGTCGTCCGGCGTCTCCAGGCCCGGGTAGTCGGCGTCGAAGTCCAGCAGCAGCGCCACCCGGGCCCCGTCGGCCAGCCCCAGCTCGTCCCGGATCGCCACGAACCGCTGGTCCAGCAGGGACGGGGCGGGCCGCACCGGCAGGCCATCGAGGATGCCCCGCTCGGCGTAGAGCTTCGCGTACCGGTAGACGACCGTGTCCGCGTCGAAGCCGCCGCCGAGGCTGCTGTCGATGTTGTACTCGACGAACTTCGGCACCCCGCCGGAGATCAGCACGTCCGGCCGGTACGCGGCCAGCAGCGCCTCGGACAGCACCTCGTCGGTGTCGAGCAGCCTCGTCTCCTGCGCCGGCACCCCGAGCAGCCGGGTCAACTCCCCGGCGGTGCGGGCACGCCGCTGGCACGCCTCCAGGATGAGCTGGGCGAGCCGGTCGCAGACCTCGTTCAGCTCGCGGAACGCGTCCGCCGGCATCACCGGGGGCCGGGCCAGCCGCCACGTCTGGTTGTAGGTCGCGCAGCCGTAGAAGACCTCCTTCCAGGCGCCGGCCCCGGCGGCCACCATCGCCGCCCGGGTCGACTCCGGCAGGTCGTTCCACGCCTGGTCCAGCGGCGGCCAGGGGTAGTTCGGGTCGATCATCACTCGTCCTTCATGGTGAGTTGGATGGCGGCGGTGAGCTGCTCGCGGCCGGGCTGCACGGCCCGGTCCAGCGCCGGGGCGAAGGGCAGCACCGCGCCGTCGGGGCGGGTGACCCGCCGGGGCGGCGCGAGCAGCCGCACCCGTTCCACCACGGTCGCGATGATCTCCCCGGCGATCCCGCAGGACCGGTTGGAGTCGTCGACCACGACCAGCCGGCCGGTGCGGGCCACGGACGCGGTCAGCCCGTCCCAGTCGAACGGGTAGAGCGTGCGGGGGTCGAAGACCTCCACCGACACCTGGCCGGCCAGCTCCTGCGCGACGGCGAGGGCGTCGTGCACCAGGTGCCCGACGGCGACCACCGTCACGTCGTCGCCGGCCCGGTGCACCCGGCCCCGGCCGATCGGCACCGGGGCCAGGGCGGCGAAGTCCACGTCGGCGCGCACGTCCATCGCCCCGGCCGGCGCGAACACCACCACCGGGTCGACGTGCCGGATCGCCGAGACCAGCAGCCCGTACGCGTCGGCCGGGGTGGCCGGGACGACGGTGGTCACCCCGACGTGGGCGAAGAGGCTGTACGGGTGGTCGGAGTGCTGCCCCGCCCACCCCGTGCGCGAGCCGGAGCCCGGCACGAGGTAGGTGACCGGCACCGCGCACTGCCCGCCGGTCATCAGCGGGAACTTGTGCGCGTGGTTGACGATCTGCTCGAAGACCAGGAACAGCAGCGACGGGATCTGGAACTCCACCACCGGGCGCAGCCCGGCCAGCGCCGCGCCGGTGGCGAAGCTGGTGAACGCCTGCTCCGACAGCGGGGTGTCCACCACCCGGTCAGGCCCGAACCGCTTCAGCAGCCCGGCGGTGACGGTGGAGGCGGCCACCCGGATGTCCTCGCCGAGCAGGAACACCGACTCGTCGCGGCTCATCTCGTCGGCCAGCGCCCGGGTGAGGGCCTTGCGGTACGACAGCCGTGGCATCAGCCACCTCCCGTCCGGGCGACGAGCCCGCTGGCGTACAGGTGCTCCAGCGCGCCGGCCGGGTCGGGCTCGGGGCTGGCCAGGGCGAACTCCAGGGCCGCGTCGAGGGTGGCCTCGACCTCGGCGTCGACGGCGGCCCGGTCCGCCTCGGGCAGCCGGGCGCCCTGGATGTCGACCGGGTCGCGGGACCGGCCGGCGGCCACCTCCTCGGGCGCGCGGTAGTCGAGGCGTACCGCGTGTTCGAAGGTGTGGTGGGCGTCGAACCGGTAGGTGCGGGCCTCGATCAGCTCCGGCCCGCCCCCGGCGCGCATCCGGGCGACGGCGGCGGCCGTGGCGTCGCGTACCGCCTCGGGGTCCTGGCCGTCGACGACGGCCGCCGGCATGCCGAACGCCTCGGCGCGGCCGGGGATCGTGCCGGCCACCGCGCCCTCGACGGGCATGGTGGTGGCGTAGCCGTTGTTCTCGCAGACGAACAGCACCGGCACCCGCCACAGCGCGGCCAGGTTGAACGCCTCCAGCAGCATGCCCTCGTTGACCGCGCCGTCGCCGAAGAAGGTGGCCCCGACGAGGTCGTCGCCGCGCCGCCGACGCGCCCACACCGCCCCGGTGAGGATCGCGCCGGCGGCCCCGACGATGGCGTTCGCGCCGAGCACCCCGACGCCGAGGTCGGCGGCGTGCATGGAACCGCCCCGGCCCCGGTTGAGCCCGGTCTCCCGGCCCAGCAGCTCGGCGAGCATGCGGGCCGGGTCTGCGCCCTTGGCGAGCACGTGGCCGTGCCCGCGATGGGTGCCGGTGACCAGGTCGTCGTCGCGCAGCGCCGCGCAGACCCCGGCGGCGATCCCCTCCTGACCGAGGTACGGGTGGATGCCGCCGACGATCGCCCCGGCGCGGACCAGCTCGACGGCCCGCTCCTCGAACCGGCGGATCAGCCGCACCGTGCGGTACAGCCGGACGGGATCGTCGCGGGTCACGCCGGGAGACCCTCCCTGATCACCGGGCGACCCTCCTTGATCGCGGCGAGGATGTCGTCCCAGAGCTGCGCGCGGGCGGCGAGCGCCAGGTTGACCGTGTCGGCGCACTCCTGCCACTTGGTGTCGTCGTCGCCGCACAGGTCGGCGAGCATCTGCATCGCCATCGGGGTGTGCTGCTCCCCGTCGACCTCGATGTGCCGCTCCAGGTAGTCGACGAACGTGTGCAGCTTCTGGCTGCGCTCGTTGACGGCGACGACCTGGGTGAACATGTCGGGGATCAGGTCCTCGCGGCCGAACGCGAACGCCGCCGCCTGGCAGTGCACCGGCGTCGACTCGATGATCTTCCAGGTGGTGGCGGCGAACGCCGCCGACGGGCCGGGCACCCCGGCCTTCACCAGCGCCTCGGTCACCGGCGTGCGGGCCCGCAGCAGGTCGACCAGCGCGTCCACGGCGGTGGTGTCGGCCCCTGCCTCGGCCATGCCCCGCACGTACAGCTCGAAGTGGCTGATGTAGCCCTCGCCGAGCTCGTCGCTCTCCTCGACCATCACGATGTCGTTGATCAGCCGGCGGCTGCCGGTGGGGCCGGTGGGGATCCACGGCACGTCCACGCAGGTGAGCTGCCGCTGCAACGACTTCAGCAGGGACATGAAGTCCCAGACGGCGAAGACGTGGTGCTCCATGAAGGTGACCAGCGCCTCGTGGGTGTCCAGGTTGGCGTAGAGGGGGTGCTTGACCACCACGTCGCGGCGGTCGGTCACCGCCTGCTCCAACCGCTCGATGCCCGGGTGCGTCTTACCCCAGTCGTACCGTGACATTGTCAGCCTCCCTGCTGGGCGCGGTCGCGCCAGATGACCGGGCAGAAGTCGGGGTCCGCGTAGTCCGGCCGCCCGTCGTGGGTGCGGCAGACCAGCACGTCGTGGTTGTACGCGGCGAGGGTGCCGTCGGAGAGCGGAAACTCCCGGTAGGCGTTCGCGCCGTCCTGCAGGTGCAGCGAGATCGCCCGGCGTGGGCGACCGCTGACGTTCGCGCCGCTGCCGTGGTAGGTGCGGCAGTGGTGGAAGCTCACATGTCCCTTGGGGATCGCCATGGGGATCTTGCGGATCTCCATGTTGTTGTGCGCGGCGTTGCGGGCCAGCATTTCCTCGAGCTGGCCGCGGTCGCGCTCGGCGAAGTGCCGCACGACGGTGTCGTCGGCACCGATCTCCTTCCAGCGGTGCGACCCGTCGACCATGGTGATGGTGCCCATCTCCTCGCCGCAGTCGTGGAACGGGATGAACGCGGTGAGCATGTCCTCCGACGTCGACGACGACCAGTAGTGCTTGTCGAAGTGCCAGGGCACGATGTTCGACGGCTCGCCCTCGATCGGCGGCTTGTAGATCAGCGTGGACTGGAACACCCGGATCTCCGCGGCCCGCGCGAGCCGGGCGGCGACGGCCCCGAGCAGCGGCTTGCGCAGGATCGCGGCGATGGCGTCGTGCTCGTAGTGGACGTAGTCGTTGTGCCGCTGCACCGGCCCCTTCGACGGGTCCCAGTAGGCGAGCTTCGGCGGGCGCACCGGCAGGGTGCGGTCGCGCTCGCCGTCGTAGTAGCGGTCGGCGGCCGCCACGAGGGCGTCCACCTCGTCGTCGGTGAACAGCTTCTTCGACAGGTACCAGCCGTGCTCGGCGTAGTGCCGCACGTCCTGTTCGGACGGCAGCAACGCCTCCTCCTGCGCGGTCAGCGCCGGATGGAACTGTGTGGTGGTCATGCCCCAACCCCTTGTGCCGTGCCGGCCGCGACGGCGGGGGTCGCCCCCGCCACGGCCAGCTCCCGTTCCTTGGCCTCGTAGAGGGCCTTGATGTTGCCGCTGCCGAAGGTCAGCGCCCCGCGTCGCTCGATGAGTTCGAGGAAGAGGGTGCGTCGCACGTGCATCGACTCGGTGAAGATCTGCAACAGCTGGCCGCCGTGGTCGCGGTCGACCAGGATGCTCAGCTCGCGCAGCCGGTCCAGCGACGCGTCGACCGGGCCGACCCGCCGCTCCAGGTCGTCGTAGTAGGCCCCCGGCGTGCCGGCGAACCGGACGCCCCGGGAGCGCAGCGCCCCGACGGCGGTGACGATGTCGTCGGTGCGCAGCCCCAGGTGCTGCACGCCGGCACCGGCGTGTTCGGTGAGGAACGCGTCGATCTGCCCCGGCCGGTGGCCGCGGTCGGGCTCCAGCAGCACCAGGGTGACCCGCCCGGACGGGCTCTGCACCACGGTGGAGTTCATCGCCTGCCCGGCGACCTCGACGTGCTCGGTGAAGATCTGCGCGAAGCCGAAGACCCGCTCGTAGTGGGCGACGGTCGCGTCGAGCTGCCCCGGCGGCACGCAGATCGCCAGGTGGTCGATCTCGGCGAGCAGGCCGTCGTCGCCGGCCGGCTCGGTGGGCTCGGTGGACTCGAACGCGCCGGGCAGGAACTCGCGCCGGTCGCCCCGGCGCTGCACCAGCCGGTGCAGCACGTCGCCGAAACCGGCCACCTCGGCGGTGACGACCTCGGCGTCCGCGCCGGTGCAGGTGGTCGGCGGCGTCACCGGCGTGGCCCCCCGGCCCACCAGCTCCGCGTACGCCCCGGCGGCGTCGTCGACCTCCAGCGCCACCACGGCGATGCCGTCGCCGTGCCGCTGCACGTACGCCGACGCCCGGTGCCCGGCGGTCAGCCCGGAGGTGAGCACCATCGAGATGTCGCCCTGGCGCAGCAGCAGCGACCGCTGCCCGGGCAGCCCGGTCTCGGGGCCGCCCTGCCCGGCGAGGCGGAACCCGACGGCGGTACCGAAGTAGAAGGCGGCCTGCCGGGCGTCCCCCACGAAGAGTTCGATGTGATCTATAGAACGGATGTCCATGTACCAGCCCTTCCCCATGTCCCCCCGTGACTGCCGCCCGGGCGCGCCCCGCCCGGGGTGTTACGCGAGATCACCTCCTCAGTCGGCGGCGCGCGCACCCGCACCGGCGGTGCGCCGCAGCAGCAGGCTCACGTTCTGCCCCCCGAAGCCGAACGAGTTGGTCAGCGCGTGTTCCACGTCGGCCCGCCGGGCCTCCTTGCGGATGTGGTCCGCCGGGCACGCCGGGTCCGGGTCGTCGAGGTTCCAGGTCGGCGGCAGCAGCCCCCGGCCCAGCGCCAGCGCGGTGGCGGCGGCCTCCAGCGCCCCGGACGCGCCGAGCAGGTGCCCGGTGAGCGCCTTGGTGGAGCTGACCGGCACCCCGCCGTCGCCGAACACGTCGGTCAGCGCGGTGATCTCGGCGATGTCGCCGAGCTTGGTGCCGGTGCCGTGGGCGTTGACGTAGCCGACGTCCCCGGCCGTCACGCCGCCGCCGGCCAGGGCCCGGCGCATGCACTCGGCCGCCCCCGCCCCGTCCGGCCGGGGCGCGGTCGGGTGGTGGGCATCGGTGTTCGCCCCGTACCCGGCGACCTCGGCGTAGCCGGCCACGCCCCGGGCGGCGGCGTGCTCGGCGCGTTCCAGCACCAGCAGCGCCGCGCCCTCGGCGAGGACGAAACCGTTGCGCCGGGCGTCGAACGGCCGGCTCGCCTCGGCCGGGTCGGCCCAGCCCCGGGCGAGGGCCCGGGCGTTGCCGAAGGTGTCGGCGAAGGTGGGGAACAGCGGGGCCTCGCTGGCCCCGCAGACCACCACGTCGGCCTCCCCGGCCCGGATCAGCCGGACCGCGTCGGCGACGGCCTGCGCGCCGGAGGCGCACGCCGTGCCGACCGACGAGCTGTAGCCGCGGATGCCGTGCGCGATGGCGATCCGCGCCGCCGGCATGTTCGGCAGGATCCCGGTGAGCAGGTACGGGCTGACCGCCGCCCGGCCCCGCTCGGCCCGCGCCAGCACCTGCCGCTCCAGGGTGGCCATCCCGCCGACGCCGCCGACGATCACTCCGATCCGGCCCGGGTCGACGTCGCGGCCGACCTCGATGCCGGCGTCGGCGAGCGCGTCGGCGGCGGCGAGCAGGGCGAGCACGACGATCCGGTCCAGCACCCGGGTCTCCGGGCCGGACGCGACCGTACGCGGGTCGATCTCCGGCAGCAGCCCGGCGGCCTCCAGCGACTCGCGGGCGGGGTGGTCCTGCGGCGGGCGGGTCAGCCCTGACCGGCCGGCGAGCAGGGCGTCGAGGGTCTCCCCCGCGCCCCGCCCGACCGGGGTGAGCAGGCCCATCCCGGTGATGAGAGCCGTCACGACGGCGACTCGGTCAGGTAGCGCTCGCGCAGCGCCACCTTGCGGACCTTGCCGGTGACGGTGACCGGGATGTCCTCGGAGCGCACCGGCACCACCCGGCGCAGGGTCGCCCCGACGTCCACGCCGAGCGCGGCGCGCACCGCCTCGGTGCGGTCGACGCCCGGGTCGGCCCCGGCGGCCAGTTCCAGCAGCACGTCGGTGACGACGCGGTCGTCCTCCTTGACGATCACCACCGTGCAGTCGGTGACGTCGGGGCAGGCGGCGAGGACCCGCTCCTCGGACAGGGCGGTGAAGAACCGCCGGCCGTCGCCGAGCTCGACCGAGTCGACGGCCCGGTCCAGGTGGTAGTAGCGCCCGTCGGCGTCGGCGTAGACCAGGTCGCCGGTGAGGTACCAGCCGCGCAGCCGGAACCGGTAGGTGGTGACCGAGTCGTTCCAGTAGCCCCGGAACAGCGACGGCGAGTCGATGCCGAGGAAGCCGACCTGCCCCGGGGGCAGCTCGTTGCCGTCGGCGTCGAGCACCGCGACCTTCGTGAACCGGTACGGGCGGCCCACGCAGCGGCCGTACCGGTCGGTGTCGGCGGTGTGGGTGATGTGGAACATCGAGTGGCCCATCTCGCTGGAGCCCAGCCCGTCGATGAACACGGAGCCGGGCACCCGCACCACGCCCTGGCGGGTGACGGTGTCCCGGGAGCCGACCGCGACGAGCCGGCGCACGTGCGGCTCGTGCGAGCAGTCGCCGGTGTTGAACCACAGCCGCACCGAGTCCAGGTCGTACGCGGACAGGTCGAACCGGGCCAGCTCCGCCCAGGTGACGGAGAACCCGAACACGCCGTCGGGCCGCCACCGCTGGATCGCGTCGAGGACCCGCTCGCCGCCCTGGTCGGACAGCAGGAACATCTCCGCCTGGTTGCCCAGCGCCTGGTTGACCATGAGCACGGTCGCGGTGTGCGGGGCGGGCAACGCGTTGAGGATGCGGCGGGTGCCCTGCGCCTGCGGCATGGACAGCAGGTGCCGGGTGGCGGCGAACAGGCTCGCGTGCGAGTGCAGCACCGCCTTGGGCACGCCGGTGGTGCCGGAGGTGTGGGTGATGACGATCGGGTCGTCGGGGTGGTGGCGGTAGTTCGCCCCGGCGGCGGCCGGGTCGCCCGTGCCGGCGTCGGCGGGCGTGCCGAGCAGCGGCGCGCCGAGGTCGTGCCCGGCGAGCAGCTCGGTGTGCGCGGCGTCGGCGAGGACGCCCGCGCCGCGCAGCCGGCGGATGTACTCGGCGGCGATCTCCGGGCGCAGCTTGCCGTTCATCAGCGCGGGGATCGCGCCGATGCGGGTCAGCGCCAGGAAGCTGAGCACCATGTCGGCGGCGGCGGTGGCCCAGACGGCGACGGGGTCGCGGGGCTTGACGCCCCGGGCGCGCAGCCAGGCGGCGCGGGCGGCGACCCGCTCGTCGAGCTGACCGAGCGTCAGTGGGCGCTCGGCGGGGTGCCCGTCCACGTCCGTGTCGAAGGTCAGGCCGGGGCCGTCCGGGTCGGCGCCGTGCGCCAGCACCCGGGCCAGCACGTTGCCGGCGCCCAGCTCGGTGTCGGCGGCCAGCACGCCGCGCAGTCCCTTGGTCTTCATCGTGCGTCTCCTCCCCCCAGCAGCACCGCGACGGCGGCGGTCCCGGGCAGCTCGCCCGGTGACCCGGCCTCGACGCCCACACCGGCGTCGTCGGGTGCCTGTTCGATCACAATGAGTAGTGCCTCGTCGGCGTCGCCGTCGGACAGCAGCAGTTCCGCCTCGGCCGTCCCCTCGGCCACCGGGTCCCCGGTCGGCGCGAGGCAGACCACCGGCCCGCCCAGCCCCCAGCGCGCGGCGACGTGCCCGGCCACGCTGTTGGGCACCGACTGGAAGAAGAACAGCGGCCCGGGTCGCCCACCGGCGGCGACCGTGGCGTGCACATGGTCGGCGCTGGCCCGGTCCCCGGCGGCGCTGACCAGCACCACCGCCGTGCGCCCGCCGGCCGGCTCCGGGGCCGGCCGGTCGCCGTGCCGGCGGGTGAGGCACCGGTCGGCGACGGCCGCGACGACCGGGCTGAACTGCGAGTGCACGAACCCGGGCAGGGTCGGCGGGGCGGCGTCGCCCGGCTCGGGCCAGCGCGCCCGCGCGAGTACCCGCAGCCGGCCGTCCGCCACGGTCCCGGCGGCTGCCGGCGTCGCCGTGGTGCCGGACACGCCGGCTTCCCCGGTCACGCCGCACCCACCAGCAGGGCGGTGTTGGCGCCCCCGAACGCGGCGTTGAGGCTCACCGCGTACCCGGTGGCCGCCGGGCGGGGCGCGTCGCGGATGACGTCGAGCGGGCACGCCTCGTCCGGGCCGAGCCAGCCGGCGTTGACCGGCAGCTTCCCGTGTCGTACGGCCAGCACGGTCACCACCAGCTCCAGCAGCCCGGACGCCTCCAGCGCGTGCCCGTGCAGCGCCTTGGTGGAGCTGACCGGTACCCGCTGCGCGTGCTCGCCCCAGGCCAGCCGCAGCGCCGCCGCCTCGGCCGCGTCGCTGTAGCCGGTGCCGGTGGCGTTGGCGTTGACGTACCCGATCTGCTCGGGGTGCAGGCCGGCGCGGCGCAGCGCAGCGCCGAGGGCGCGGGCCAGGCCGCGCCCCTGCGGGTCGGGCTGGCAGGGGTGGTGGGCGTCGCCGGCCCGGCCCCAGCCGAGCACCGAGGCCAACGCCGGGGCGCCCCGCCGGGAGGCCACGTCGGCGGACTCCAGCACCACGGCGGCCACGCCGTCGCCGAGCAGCAGCCCGCGCCGCCCGGCGCTGAACGGGCGGACCGCGCCGTCGGTGGCGAGGGCCCGGCCGGCGTCGAAGAGCGCGTACTGGTCGGGTTCGACCAGGTACCCGGCGGCGACGACGACCCGTTCGACGTCGCCGCGGCCGATCAGCGCGGCGGCGTCGGCGACCGCCGTGGACGCCGACACGCAGGCGCTGGTGTAGACGCGGGGCGCCCCGGCCAGCCCGCACCGGCGGGCCAACTCCCCGGCCAGCGCCGGCACGCCCGCCCCGCCGTGGGCGGCGAGCAGCAGCGGCGCGGCGGCCCGGCCGGCGGTGTCGAGCCGGGCGGCGGCGCACGCGGCGTGCACCGCCTCGGTCAGTTCGTCGGCCAGCGGCCCGGCGTCCGGCAGCGTGGCCGCCACGCCGACCCGGCGGGCGGTGGTGTCGAAGCGGCCGACGGGCCGGAACGCGGGGGCACCGGCGAGCACCCCGGCGAGCTGGGCGTCGGCGCCCCTGCCGAGGGCGCTGAGCGCGTGGACCCCGGTGATCCGTACCTCGGCCCGCTCAGCCATCTGCGGGGGCGGTCAGGCAGGTGTGGAACACCGCCAGGGCGTCGTCGACCGTACGGATGCCGGCGAGCTGGTCGTCGGTGAGGTCGAGCCGGCGCTCGTAGCGCTGTTCGACGAGGTGCACCAGCCAGGCGAGCTCCATCGAGCCCACCCGGTCGGACATCTGGTCGACCGGCTTCGCGGTCATCTCGGCGAGCATCGTCAGCAGGTCAGCTCGCCCCAGGTCGGGCTGACCGGCCATCAGGAGTTGCCGTCGGCCGTCGCGGCGACCCGGTCGGCGACCATCGTGGTGAACTCGCCGACCGTCATCAGCGCCAGCTTCTCGGACTCGTCGTCGGCGAACTTCAGACCGTAGCGGTCCTCGACCCGGACGGCCAGGTCCGCCAGGGCCAGCGACTCCAGGTCGACGCCGGCCGGGCCGAGGGTGGTGTCGTCGGCGATGTCGTCGACGTCGTAGTTCATGTCGTCGAGCTGGGAGATGACGAAGGCACGGACCTCGTCGCGCATGGTTAACCTCTTTCCGTGAGCCAGTCAGCGGTGCCCGGTCGGGACACCGTGTACGTGTTCCTCGGCCGTACCGACGGCGATCGGCCGGCGGCGGCCCGGCGGCTGCTGCGGCGCGCGGGTGGCGCGCTGCTCGGCCGGGCGGAGGCGGAGATCCGGCTGGGACGCGATGCGGCCGGGCGGCCGCTCGTCGGCACCGGTGACGCGGTGGAGCTGCCGGTGAGCGTCAGTCACACCGGCGGGGTCGTGGTGGTGGCGGCCCGTCGCGCCGGCGTGGTCGGCGTCGACGTCGAGTGCCGCCGGGAGCTGCCCGCGCTGGCGTTGGCCCGCCGCTGGTACGCCCCGGGGGAGGCCGCCTGGCTGGGCGGGCGCCCCGCCGAGCGGCGGGCCGAGGCGTTCCTGCTGCTGTGGACGGCGAAGGAGGCGGTGGGCAAGGCGCTCGGGCGCGGGTTGCGCGACGGCGGCCTGCGCCGTCGGATGCCGGTGCCCGGCGGGCCGGGTGAGCTGCTGCGCCCCGTCCCGGGGGCGGGTGGGCTGTGGGTCGGTCATCCCCCGTTGTCCGGTGACCTGGTGCTGGCCGTGGCGGTGGACGGGCCGGTGGACTGCGTCGAGCTGGTGGTCGACTGATCGATCAGTCAGGGCGGCGGGCACGACGACGGGCCGCCGGAGCGGGCCGGTCACGGCGTGGCCGCCCGCAGCGCCTCGGTCGAGCGGACCAGCTTGCCGGTGGTGGTGCGGGGCAGCCGGTCGAGCAGGTGCAGGACGCGCGGCCGCTTGTAGGGGGCGAGCCGCTCGGCGAGCAACTTCTCCAGCACCTCCTCCGACAGGGGCCCGTCCGGCTGCACGTACGCGGTGATGTCGCCGTCGTGCACGACCACGGCGGCGGCGACGCCGGGCAGCCCGGCGAGGGTGGCCTCGACCTCGGTGAGGTCGACCTTCATCCCGCCGACGGAGACCTGGGAGTCGAGCCGGCCGCGCACGGTGACCAGGCCGGTGTCGGGGTCGACGGTGCCGGCGTCACGGGTGTGCAGCCAGCCGTCGGCCCAGCGGTCCGGGTCGGACAGCCCGACGTACGGCGAGTCCGGGCAGCTCACCCACAGTTCGCCGGTGGCCGATTCGCGGACGGTGAGGCCCGGAGCGGGGGCGATCGAGGGCCGGTGCCAGCCGTGCAGGTCGGTGCCGATGACGCCGACCTCGGTCATCCCGTACATGTTGCCCAGCGGCACCCCGAAGCGGTCGGCGAACGCGGTGACGACGGCCGGCGGGACCAGCTCACCGCCGGTGGTCATCCGCTTGAACTGCGGCAGCGGGCCGGTCGGGCGGGTGGAGGCGAGCAGGCCGATGTGGAACGGCACGCCGAGCACGGTGGCGGGGGTGTCGTCGGCGGCGATGGCGGCCAGCACGGCGTCGCCGCTGAGCCGCGCCGGCGGCACCAGCGTCACGTGGGCGTGCAGGCCGTAGAGCAGCCCGCCGACGAGGCCGAGCACGTGCACCATGGACGGCAGCAGGATGATCCGCTCGCCGGGCAGGGCCACGCCGTCGATGCGCGTGTAGCGGCGCACCTCGGCGACGAGGGACGCCGCGCTGCGACCGATCACCTTGGACGGCCCGGTGGAGCCGGAGCTGAGCTGGATCACCGCGTGCGGGCTGCCGGCCGGGCGGTCCGAGTAGGCGGTGACGCCCTCGGTGACGTCGACGAAGATCTTCAGCGCGGCACCGCCGCTGCGCACCGGGGCGACGACGACCTGCGGGGTGAGCCGCGCGAGGGCGCGCTCCACCTCGTGGTCGGTGAGCCGGTGGTCGAGCAGGATCGCCTGGGCCCCGCTGCGCCAGGTGGCGAGGAGGTTCACCACGTACGACAGCGACGGCGGCAGACGCAGTGCGGCGGCGCCGCCGGGACGCAGCCCGGCACCGGCCAGCCGGGCCTGGGCCTCGTCGACGAGCCGACGCAGGGTGCCCCGGTCCACCGGCTCGGGCAGCCGCAGACATACTTCGGCCGCCGAACCGGCCAACAAAAGGTCGTCAACCCAGCCAGGGTGGTCTACTGTAGATTCTGCTGCCGAACGATCCATGGTCACTGTGCTCTACCGCCCAGCATCGAATAGGGCATAACCGCCCAATGTGGTGCGTCTTCCGGGGTGCTGACGGAACACTACGACAGCCGCCGAGACCATTACTAGATGCAAATGGCTAGATCAAAAAGGTCGTGCGGCCCGATTGCCGGTCAGCCGGTTCGCCGGGCAGGATCGGGGGCCGCGAGGCCGTCGGCGACGCCGCCGCCGCGGGGCGTGAGCCTGCCCACCGTGGAGCCCGCACACCAGGGCGGCAGCCTGCCCTGATTCGGCCCGGCGGCCCACCCGCACTCGGCCTGACGGCCGATGGGTGGCTGCCCGCCGGCAACCACCCATCGAAGATACACGATTTTTAGCGGGCGGGGCGACCCGTCCGCCAAGTCAGGCCAGGGCCGGCGTCTGCGCGTAGACGAGGAACCGCAGCGATCGGGCGTCGGTGAAGCACTCCCGCATCGGCTTGACCAGGTCCCGGTGCTCCGGGGTGCGCTCCCACGCCTCGAACGCGGCCAGGTTCACCCACTCGCTGGTGATCAGCCACTGCTCCGGGTCGGCCGACGAGCGGCACACCTGGTCCACCAGGTGCCCCGGCACCCCCTCGGCGACCAGGTGCCGGATCCCCTGGTACGCCCGCAGGAAGTCCCCGGTGCGCTGCTCGGGCACCCGGACCAGGAAGACCACCCGCGCCCGCTGTTCGATCATCGTGCCGCTGCTCTCGTCGCCCGTTGCTCGATCATCGTGCCGCTCCTCTCGTCGCGCCGGGCGCGGCCGCCCGG